>JALYPW010000236.1 GCA_030856145.1 Chloroflexota bacterium
CTGACCCACAAGCCCGGCGAAGCCGACGCCGCGCCCGCCCCGGAGACCCCGGCCACGGATGCCCACGTGGCGGCCGCGCCCCGTGACCTCGGGGACGTGATCGCCTACTTCGAAGGCAATTTCGTCCCGATGCGCGACGCCAAGGTCAGCATCATGACCCACGCGTTCATGTACGGGACCGCGACGTTCGAGGGGATCCGGGCCTACTGGAATGCCGACCAGGGCAAGCTCTATGGATTGAAGATCCGGGAGCATGTCGAGCGGATTCGCCAGTCGTGCCGGATCCTGCTCATGGAGAACGTGCCGTCCGTGGACGAGCTGAGCGGGTTGATCGTCGAGACGATCCGGCGCAATCACTTCCGCGAGGACGCCTACATCCGGCCATCCTTCTACAAGTCGACGAAGGCGATCGGCGTCCGCCTCCATCACCTCGAGAACGAGCTGTACATCATCGCCGTGCCGTTCGGGAACTACGTCGACACCGAGGCCGGCATCCGGGTGATGACCTCGACCTGGCGGCGGAACGCAGATGAGGCACTCCCGGCTCGCGGCAAGATCGTCGGCGGCTACGTGAACATGGCCTTCCAGAAGTCGGAGGCCGAGATGAACGGCTACGACGAGGCAATCGTGCTCACGGCCGATGGCCACGTCAACGAAGCGTCGGCGGCCAACCTGTTCGTGGTCCGCGACGGTGTCGCGCTGACGCCGCCGGTCAGCGATGACCTCCTGGAGGGCGTGACCCGGCTGGCGATGATCGAGCTGCTCCGGAACGAGAAGATTCCGGTCCTCGAACGCTCGATCGACCGCTCGGAGCTGTACGTGGCGGACGAGATGTTCCTGTGCGGGACCGGCGTCCAGATCTCGCCGGTGATCGAGATCGACCACCGCCCGATCGGCTCAGGCGAAGTCGGCCCGATCGCGTCGCTGGTCAAGGAGCGCTACTTCGACGCGGTCCGCGGCAAGCTCCAGCAGTATCAGCACTGGCTGACGGAGATCCCCTCCGGATAGGGCCTCGCGCTGCCCGACGAACGCAGTCTTGTGCGCTCCCTCCCATTCGGGCTCGTCGGCGCCTGTCCCCAGTCTAGGAACTGGGCGGCGGGGTCAGCGCTGGTGCTGACGTTCCGGTCGTGATCACGATGTCGACCTTGGCGGCCGGATCGGCCTTCAGATCCACCTGAACCTTGAACGTCTTCTCGAGGAACGCGATCGTCTCGGGCAGGCGCGTCTCGGCGCCGTTGTAGAGGACGATCTTCGTCGCCGCCAGGCCGGTCGCCTCGGGCTTCAGGTTCGGGGCCGATGCCGTCAGGCCGTAGTAGCCGAGATAGCCGGCCACGTCGGACGCCTCGCCCTGTTGGCTCGTCCCGTTCAGGACCCAGATCGAGCCGTTCTCGCCGGACAGGGCCGAACGCGTGTTCTCCAGATCCGGATCGACCTTGAACGCGTTCGCGACCGCCGTCCGGATCTTGCCGATGTCGGGCAGGTACTTGTAGATCGGGGCGAGGACCTGGGTCCCGTAGCGCGGGTAGGCGAAGACATACGAGCGGATGTTCTTCGTGTCGATCGTCGCCGAGAGGCCGGCCAGCGTGGCCAGCTCGCCTTGCGGGACGTCGGTCTTGACCGTGGCCTTGACCGCGGCCAGGAGCTCCGGGATCCTCGGGATCAGGTTCGGGACGTCGGCCTGCGCGCGGAGTGAGGTCAGGACCCGCTGCTGACGGTAGCCCCGGTCGAAGTCATCGGAGCCGTGCCGGGACCGGGCATAGACGAGGGCCTGGCTGCCGGTCATGTGCTGGATCCCGGCGGGGATGTAGACCCGTGACAGGCGCCCGGTGTCGCTCGGGTAGCTGTCGTCGAGGACGGGCACCTGGACGTTGATCGTGACCCCGCCCATCGCGTCCACGACCTGCTTGAAGCCGTCGAAGTTGACCTCGACGAAGTACTTGATGTCCAGGTCGTAGAGTTCGCCGAGGACCGACTTGAGGCCGTTGTAGCCGCGTGTCCGGCTCGTGCCGGGGACGAGGTCCGGACGCCCCCGGATCGCCGTGAAGAACGAGTTGATCTTCGACTGGTAGGACGAGCCGAAGGCGTTGCGCAGCGGCCCGGCCGGCATCGGGACTCCGACGGAGTCGCGCGGCAGGCTGAACATCGCGACCTGCTTGGTCGCCGGGTCGATCGAGACGACGATCAGGGTGTCGGTGTTGTACGTCCCCTCACCGGGCCGCTGGTCGGAGCCGATCAGGAGGACGTTCAGGCGCTCCGTCCCGTTCCACGGCGGGATCGTCTGGTTCGGCAGGGCCGAGCTCAGGACCGGCGGCGGTGTGTCGGTCGCGGTCGGTGAGTCGATCGGCTCGTCGGTCGCGCTCGGGGACGCGCCGGGCGAGCCCGACGGCGTCGCATCGCACTCACCATTGTCCGGGTCCTGGTCGGAGATGAAGACGCACGGGTCGTCGAGGGCGCCCATCGCGAGAAGGTCATAGCGGGCGACGACGACGTGCGCCCCGGACATCACGAGGATCACCGCGAACAGCCCCGCGACCGAGACCGGGTTGAACACGAGCCGCGGCCGGCCGAGACGACCGCCGCCACTTGCGGCGACCGCGTTCAGGAAGACCGTCACCCGGTACGCGTCGACGATCGCGACCAGCCGATAGCCGAGGGCGATCAGGTTGACCAGGAAGAGGCCGGGCAGGACCCATGGCGTCAGGAGGAACTGGAGGATCTCGGTTCCCGACATGCGCAGAAACACGCCGGCCTGGAGGGCAGCCAGCAGGATCGGCGGGGCCGCGAATCCGAGCGCCCGCTGAAACGCCCCGGCGTAGGCATGGCCGAGCCCTGGGAAGAGGAGGGAGAGGAAGGCGGCGACGAAGGGCGACTTCCCCGACGGTCGTGCGTCCTGCGTGCGCTGCAT
>JALYPW010000476.1 GCA_030856145.1 Chloroflexota bacterium
GCGTTGACCCCAATCGCGACCAGAGCGCACTCGATCCCGATCTCCTGATCGAGATTGCGGCGGCCGTCGGGATGATCGTCGAGACGGCCCGGCGGGCGGCCCTGATCGCGCACCGGGGTCATCGGGCCGACGCCCTGCGCCGCGTTGCGTCCGACATCGGCAGCCGCCTCGAGCTCAACCAGATCCTGTCCGGGCTGGTCGATCACGCGATGGTCCTGTTCAACGGCGATCGGGCAGCCGTGTTCCTGCGGAGCCCCGATGGACGGACCCTCGGCGAGGTCAGTCGCGGCCTGTCGAAGCCCTATCTCGACAGCGTGATGTCCAACCCGAACGCCTCGTTGCCGGCGGCCGCTGCCAAGGCCCGCCACCCGATGTTCGCGACCGGCTTCCGCGACGACCCGCGGGTCGGGCCGATCCGGGCGGCCGTCGTCCAGGAGGGCTTCGACACGATCTGCACCGCGCCGCTCCTCGACGGGGAAACCGTCCTTGGCGTTCTCAACCTCTACCACGACTCCAGCCACGCGTGGGCGCCCGATGAGCTCGACACGATGGCAGCCTTGGCCGACCAGGCGGCGATCGCGATCAAGAATGCCCAGAACTTCGAGCGGATGGCGACCTGGGCGGCCCAGCTCCAGTCGATCCAGCAGCTCGGGGCGCGGCTGTCGCGGCTTGGCAACGAGGAGGAGATCGGGGTCACGATCGCGACCGAGCTGCGCCAGCTGATCGACTATCACAACGTCCGGGTCTACCGCCTCCGGGGCGACGATCTGATTCCGGTGGCGATGCGCGGCCAGGTCGGAGAGTACGTCGACGAGACCCCGGAGCAGTTGATGGTCGCGTTCGGCCAGGGGATCACCGGCTGGGTCGCCGAGCATCGCCTGGCCCAGAACCTGCCGGATGCGAGCGCCGATCCGCGGGCGAACACGATTGCCGGGACAGAAGATGACCTCGACGAGTCGATGCTCCTCGCGCCGATGGTCTACGAGGACCAGGTCCTTGGCGTCCTGGTGCTCTCGAAGCTCGGCCTCCACCAGTTCAGCGATGACGATCTGCGCCTGCTCGTGATCTACGCGAGCTTCGCCGCCCAGGCGTTCGCCAACGCCGACGCGACGGGCCTGCTCCGCGCCCAGTCCGATGCGCTCGGCCGCCAGCTCGCCAACCAGCGGGCCCTGCTCCAGATCACCGAATCGATCCTGACGACGCTCGATCCCAGCTCGATCCTGGACCAGGTCGCGGCACGCCTGTCCGACCTCGTCGGCTACGACAACCTGTCGATCGAGCTCCTCGACCGGACGACCGGCCTGCTCCGGCCGCTGACGGCCAAGGGCATCCACGCCGCGGAATACCTCGAGCCGTGGCTGCCCGGCGAGACGGGCCTCGCGACATGGGTCGTGGCCCACAACGAGCCGGCCCTCGTCCTCGACGAGGCCAATGACAGTCGGGTCCAGCAGTTCCGGGACCTCCCCCCGGTCGACGGCAGCCTGATCTGCGTCCCGCTCCGCGGCCGCGATGGCGCGACAGGCGTCCTCACCCTCGAACGACTCGGCCTCGAGCAGCGCTACAGCGAGGAGGAGTTCGAACTCGTCAAGCTGTTCGCGGCGCAGGTCTCGATCGCGCTCCAGAACGCCGAGGTCCATCGGGCGGTCGAGATCCGGGCCCAGACCGACGGCCTGACCGGCCTCCTGAACCACGGAACGTTCCAGGAGTGGCTCGGCCGAAGCGTCCAGTCGCACGATCCGTTCAGCCTCATCATGCTCGACCTCGACGACTTCAAGAGCGTCAACGACGACCTCGGCCACCAGGCGGGCGACCGGCTGCTCGCCGAGATCGCCCGCGCGATCGAGGCGGCTGGGCGCGAGTCGGATCGAGTCTTCCGGTACGGCGGCGACGAGTTCGCCCTGATCCTGCCGGGCACCGATGGGTCCTCGGCGCTCGGCGTCGCCGAGCGGGTCCGGGCGGCGATCGGCGCCCTCGGCCAGGCCGGGACCACGTGGGCCGCGGCCGGGATGCCGATCAGCGTGTCGATCGGCGTGGCGACGTTCCCGCGCGACGGCCTCAGCGCCGAGGCGATCCTGCTCGCGGCCGACCGCGCCTGCTTCGTCGCGAAGCGGACCGGCAGCGGCCTGATCGCGACCGCCGACGAGGGTCTCGCGATCGCCGGCGAATTCTCGTTCAAGTCGCCGACCCCGATCGACACGATCCAGGGCAGCATCGACGATCGCGCCGATCCCGAGCCGGCCGACCCACCCGTCGCCACGGCGCCACCCGCCGCCACGGCTCGACCAGATCCGCAAGCGCGCCGCCCGACCGGCGATGCGTCCCCTGTCTCGTAACGTCCCCGAGCCGCGGTCCGTCCCACCGCGTGATGTGACGATCCGCAGGCCTGCCACGACCGCCGCCCGGACTCTTGTCCTGATGGTCGCCCTGGCGGCCCTGGCGACGGCCTGTCTGCCCCCGGTGTCGCGCGGTCCGGCCGAATCCGGTTCCGCGACGGGCGGCGCGGTCGCGCCCACGGTCGCGCTCCCGAGC
>JALYPW010000016.1 GCA_030856145.1 Chloroflexota bacterium
GGTTCGTCGCGCGGCGTCACGAGCCCCGCGCGCCACCGCCGCGATGCCGTCGGACAGGGAGAGCCCGCGCGCCACATGCAGGAGCGGGCCCCACCGGATCTCGACGTAGCGCACGTTCTCGGCGGCCTTCGTCTCGACCAGCTCGGCCGCGATCCGCTCGAGAGCGTCGGCGTCCTGCATCAGGGCGATCGGCAGATCGAATGCGCGGAGGAGCTCGGCCTGGGACGTGCAGGGCATCGGCGCGACGAGCACCGCCCGCATGGCCTCAGCGTCCCGTGGCGCATCGACGCCCCGCGTCCGGGCCAGCTCGAGGGCGGTCGTCACGCGCAGCGATCCGTCGAGGTGGAGATGGAGCTCCGCCTTGGGCATCGCCTCGAGCGCTGCCCGACGGTCGGCGCCGGAACGGGCGCCGGAACCAGTCGGAACGAGGGGCTGGGACATGACCCGATGCTACGATGCCGGCGATGTCCCGGTCCCTCCAGCAGGTCGCGCTCGCCGTCGGCTGGCTGCTGATCGTCGCCGTGATCGCAGCCGGAGGCGCCGGTCTGGTGGCCGCGACCGCCAACCAGCCGGGCACCGCCGGCCGACTCGAGCTCACCGCCGAGAGCGACCGCCCCGCCGCCACTGCCCTTGCGGCCGCCCAGACGGAGCTGACCGATCTCGCGTCGGACGTCGAGCGCCTCGGTGAGCTCGGTCGGGGGGCCCTCACCGCGCTCGTGTCGTCGGACTTCGCGACCCTCGACGCGGCCGTCGCCGATGGCGAGGTGCTCGCCCGCTCCATCGACGAGCGTTCCGGCGCCCTCCGCGAGCGGCTCCTCCTCATTCCGGGCAGCGGCCCCCGCGAAGCGATCCTCTGGTCGCCCGACACCCGCCAGCGACGCGACCTCGCCCTCGCGGCGGTGACTGCAACCGGCGGGCTCGAAGTCTCGTGGTCCCGGCTCGCCGCCGGCTCGACCGTCGCCAACCGACTGACCGTCCTGCTCGTGGATCACGACACGACCGCCGGCGAGGCGGCTGCCCAGGGGCGAACACGAAAATACGCCGCGGGCCTGAAGACGCTCGGGGCCGCCACCGCCCTGCTCGACCAGGCGCGAACCCTGCGCGACGCACTCGCGAACACCGTCGACGTCGACACGCTGACCCAGTGGATCGACCGGAACGCCGAGTACGACACGGCCCTGGCCGCCCTCTTCCGGGCCACGATCGCGGCCAAGGGTGCAATCACCGAGAAGCTCAAGGCCGCGGCGATCGCCGAGCGCAAGGCCCGCGAATTCCTGCCGGCGAACACGTCGGGCCTGGTGATCATCCTTGCCGAGATCGGGCGCGGCGGACTGAACCAGGCCGTGATCGGGATCGAGGAGACGCGGGCCCGCCTCCAGATCGCGGTCGACCGGATGACCGCGCCGCCGTCGGCCGAGCCCGACGCAGCCGGTGCCCTCGAGCCGTCCGATCAGCCCTGACCGACCGCTACACTGCGGCCACTGAACCGCGACGCGCCCGAACCCGGAGCGCGATCCACACCCGAGGAGAGTCCACCCGTGCAGTTGCGCGTCGTCACCGACCAGCCATGGGACGTCAAGGCCGACGTCGTCGCCATCCCGATCGTCGGCGAGCCGGCCTTCGATGGGCAACTCGGCGAGCTGAACCGGCGGACCGGTGGCGAGCTCGCGACCCTCGCCGCCTTCGGTGAGTTGCGCTCCAAGCGCTACGCCTCCGCCGTCGTCGCGCCGGGCGAGACGGCCGCCGGCCGGATCCTGACCGTCAGTGCGGGCGAGGCCGACAAGCTCGACCGTGAGACCGTGCTCCACGTCGGAGCCGCGGTGGAACATCGCCTCGCGGGCCGCCACGCGCGCTCGCTCGCGGTCTGGCTCAGCCCTCTGGCAGACCTCCTCGACGGCGGCGTCGATGCCGTCGCCGAATTGGTCGCCCGCGGCGTCGTCGAGGGGAGTTTCGAGCCGAAGACGCTGTACCGCGACGACATCGCGACCGCCCCGCCGGCCCTCGACGAGCTGATCCTCATCGCGCCGGGTGCCGACCGTGCCTCCGCCCAGAAGGCCGCCGAACGCGGCGTGATCATCGGCGAGGGTGCGAACCACGCTCGGTCGCTGTCGAACCGGGCCGCCAACGACATCACCCCCGAGGTCCTCGCCCAGGAGGCCCGCGACGTCGCCGCTCGCCACGACCTGTGGATCGACGTGATCGAGCCCGATCGTGCCCTCGAGCTCGGGATGGGCATGTTCCTCGCCGTCGGCCAGGGCAGCGACAACCCGCCCCGGATGATCGTCATGCGGTCCGGCGGGGAGGGGGAGAAGGACGCCCTCGACCGTCACCTCGCGATCGTCGGCAAGGGCGTGTGCTTCGACTCGGGCGGGATCTCGATCAAGCCATCCGAGCGGATGGAAGAGATGAAGATGGACAAGATCGGTGCCTGCACCGTGATCGCGGCCATCCAGACGGTCGCCCGGCTCGCGCCCGGCACGCCGCTCCTCGCCCTCGCGCCGGCGGTCGAGAACATGCCCGGCTCGCATTCGACCCGACCGGGCGACGTGGTCAAGGCCCTGAACGGCAAGTACGTGGACATCACGAACACCGATGCCGAAGGCCGGCTGATCCTCGGCGACGCGATGACCTACGCGGAGACGCTCGGGGCGACCCACCTCATCGACGTGGCGACCCTGACGGGCGCGGTCTCGCGCGCGTTCGGCCACCTGATCACGGGTGCGTTCGGCACGCCCCAGGCCTGGTATGACGACGTGATGGGCGCGGCCGACAAGGCAGCCGAGCGCTACTGGCAGATCCCGCTCATCGACGACTACGTTCCGGACATGGAGAGCTGGTACGGCGACCTCCAGAACGCGGGCTCGGCCGAGGGCTCGCTGATCAAGAGCGGCCTATTCCTGCGCGAGTTCCGGACAGTGCCGTGGGCCCACCTCGACATCGGCGGCACGGGCTACTTCAGGAAGACCACGCCGTATGCGCCGCGCGGCGCGACGGGCGTGACCCACGCGACGCTCGTCGAGCTGGCCCTGGCCGGGGCGAAGGGCTGAACACCAAGCCGATCCGCGACCAGTGACGCCGCTCGCGGTCGGCCTGGCGCTCGCCGGAGCCGTGTTCGGCGTCGTCGCCGACCGGTTCGCGGTTCGCTGGCCTGAGCACGACCAGGAGATTCCGGCCGGTCGCGCCGTGGGCTGGCGGACGGTCGCCACGGCCGGGATCGGGGCCTTCGCGTTCTGGCTGCTCGGCGATCGATTCGACTCGGCCGACGTCGTGGTCCAGGTCCTGTTCGGGCTGTGGTTCGCGGCCCTCGTCGTCGGGTTCGCGATCGATCTCGACCAGCGCCTCCTGCCCGACGAGCTGACCCTGCCGATCATCCCGCTCGCGCTGCTCCTCGACGTGACAGGTCGCAACCCGCTCGTCGGCGGGGAGCTGCTGGCCGCGGTCCTGATCGCGGTCATCGTCCCGTTCGGGCTGTACCTGGCGTCCGTCCCGTTCGGAGCCGGCGCCTT
>JALYPW010000043.1 GCA_030856145.1 Chloroflexota bacterium
CGCTCCTCGCGCAGCTGGACCTCCTCGTCGGGGGCATCGACCTGGTCGCCGAGAGCGGCGGGCAGGGCCAGCGGGTCGCGCCGATTCGCGATCGGAAACCGGCCCGCCACGAGGCCCGGCAGGTAGACGATCGGAAACTCGAGGCCCTTCGCCTTGTGGACGGTGAGGACGGCCACAGCGTCGGCGTCGGGATCGAGATCCGCGGTTGCCGGATCGTCGCCGGCCTCGATCAGCGTCGCGAGGTGGCGCGCCACGAACGTCGCCCGGTCGTCGACGAGGAGCGACGACTGGGACCGGACGATGTCGAAGAAACGGGCCACGTTGCGGAGCTGTTCCTCGGCCGCGACAGAAGCCTCCAGAGCAAGGCGGCCGAGCGTCCCACTTCGTCGGAGGAAGGCGTACAGGACCTCGCCGGCCGGACGCTGGTGGGCCAGCGTCGAGAGTTCGCGCAGGTCCGCGACCAGGCGCGTTGCCGCGCCACGCGTGGCGGGCGCCAAGCGGATCAGGCCGGGCTGCCGGTCGAGTTCTTCCAGGACGTCCCACAGCGTCCGGTGTCGCCGCCGGGCGCTGTTCACGATCGAGGTCAGGTCCTCGCCGCCCAGGTGGTACGGCTCGCCGGTGGCCAGCGCATACACATCGACCGACGAGCCGAGGTCAGCGATTGCCCGCAGGAACGAGAGGAGCCGGCGAACCTCCGGCCGGGCATACAGCCCGGATGTGCCCGAGAACCGCCATGGGACGCCGGCTGCGTCGAGGCTGCGCAGGATCGGATCGGCGTGGCCGTTGGCCCGGACGAGGATCGCGATGTCGCGGGGCGCCGTCCCGCCCGCGATCCGCCCGGCGATCTCGGCCGCGATCCGGTCCGCCTCGTCGTTGCCCGACGGGTGGGCCTCGAGCCGGACCGTCCGGCCCGCCGGATCGGTGCCACGCTCAGCGACGAGCCGCTTGTTGATCCCAGCCTGGACCTCGAGCCGATCCGGGTCGTTGAACTGGACCAGCCGATGCGACGCCTCGAGGATCGCCGGCCGCGAGCGATAGTTGCGGCGCAGGACGATCGTCCGGGCCGATCGATAGCGATCGCGGAAGCCGAGGATGTTGCTGATCGCGGCTCCGCGGAACCTGTAGATCGACTGGTCGTCGTCGCCCACGACCGTCAGGTTCCGGTGTGGCTCCGCGATAAGCGACACGAGCTCGGACTGCGACCGGTTCGTGTCCTGGAACTCATCGACGAGGACGTACCGGAAGCGACGCCGGATCTCGTCCCGGGCAGCCGCCGACTCGCGGACGAGCCGGAGGGCGAGCGCGACCTGGTCGCCGAAATCGATGCAGCCGTTCGCCTCGAGCAGGGCCTGGTAGCGCTCGTAGGCCGAGGCCAGCTCGGCCTGCCGGCCTGCCTCCTCGGCGAGGGCTGCGTCCTCGGGGACGAGCGCCGCGGCCGCCGCGAGTCCATCGGCGTTGGCCCGGTAGGCCGCCGGCGACACGTCCTCGTCCTTGCACCGGCTGAACAGCGTGGCCAGCGCCCCGAGGAAGCGTGTCGGATCGCCGAGCGGCCGATAGCGCTCGAGGGCGAACGAGAAGAGATGCTCGCGCAGGAAGATCACGACCTCGGCCCGGCTCAGGACCCGGACGTCCGACGGCAGCCCGAGCTCGAGGGCGTACTCCCGGATCAGCCGGTCGCCGAACGCGTGGAACGTCCCGATCGTCGTGTCCGTGTAGCCGTACGGCACGAGCTGCTCCACCCGAAGCTGCATCTCGGCGGCGGCCTTCTCCGTGAAGGTCAGGGCGAGGATCTCCGACGGCCGGGCACGCCTGGTCCCGATCAGCCATGCGATCCGGCGGGTGATGACCTGGGTCTTGCCGGTCCCGGCCCCGGCCACCACGAGCAGCGGCCCGTCGCCATGGGTCACCGCCCGGAGCTGCTCCGGATTGAGCCCGCCGAGGAGCGCGTCGAGGCCGGCGGGAGGATCGCCCGCGGCCGTCGCCGGGTGCTCCTCGACGAAGCCATCCCAGACCGGGATCTGGTCCAGCGGTACCGGCTCGCGGCGGTTGCGCGGGCGGCTCACGACGTCGCCCAGGGAGGTGGGATCAGGGGCCATGTCCGGATCATTGCCCGATCCCGTGTCACCTAGTCTGTCAGGCCTGCCCGCCGAGGGCGATCCGGAGGGCCGCCTGCTCCTCGTCGGACAGTGCCCCGTCGGACCGGCCGTCGGCGATCGCCTTGGCGTAGACGCGCGTGCCGGTTCTCGAGTGCAGGCTGCTCAGGATGAAGCCGTTGCCGGCGGCGTCGGTGAGGGCCATCGCAAAGCTCTGGTTGCCCCCGGTGTCCTCGAACGGGTTGAAGCGGACCAGCCCGACGCGCTGGATCGCGTGCCGCCCGGCGGCCTCGACGATCGCGGATCGGGCCGACAGCTCGTCGAGCTCACGCGCGACGGCAAAGACCTTGTCGAGGTGGGCATCGAGGACGGCCCCGAGGTCGGCATCGTCGGCGCCGCGGGTCAGTCGGTCCAGCCGACCCCGGAGACGACCGAGCCGACGCGCCTGGACGAGGGTCAGGAGGAGAAGGACGAGGACCGCCAGCGCGAGCGCAACGAGGGCAGGTCCGATGACCGGCTCGACCAGGGCGTTGAGATCGATCGCGCGGTTCCTCCGGGTGGGCTCCGCAGCGGCGGGGTGCGCCGGGCGGGCCGAGTCTAGCAGGGTGCTCGAGCCGATCCTCGCCGCCGGGACCGGGCCGATGCTATCCTCCGGCCCGACCCACGATCCGCTCGGAGTCCGCACGAACCGATGGCCAAGCGCTCCCGACTCACCGCCCGACCGGGCCAGCGACGACCGCTCCAGCGAACCGGCCGACCCGATTCCGACGCCGTCCGCGCGCCCGGCAAGGTGACCGCCCTCGAAGAGGCGCGCGCCGCGGAGCTCGAGGCCGCGATCCTGGCCGAGGAGAAGGCCGCCGAGACCGTTCGGCGGAACCGCGAGCGCGGCCGGCGGACCACGCCCGATGCGGTTGGCGGCGTCAGCTATACCTCCGTGCCGCTCGGCGTCCGGGCGGCCGAGGAGTACGGCTATGTCAAGCGCGACATCCGCCGGATCTCGATCGTCGGCGGGTTCCTGCTCGGGATCCTCGCGGTCCTCCAGGTCCTCGTGAACGGGATGCAACTCTTCACGCTGTAGGGCGCAGGTCAGGCTGGCGGGCGCCGGCACGGCCGAGCCGGCGACTCCCCTCCCCGGCCGCGTACCATCGGCTCGTGCCCACTCCTCGAACGAAGGCTGGCGGCGCTCGTCCCGAAGCCCTCTTCAAGCCACCGCCGGAACGGCAGCCCCTCGCCGCCCGGATGCGGCCTCGGTCCCTCGCGGAGTTCGTCGGCCAGGAGCACCTCGTCGGCGAGCGTGGCCCGCTTCGCCGGAGCGTCGCCCGCGGCCACCTCTCGTCAACGCTCCTGTGGGGCCCGCCGGGGACCGGCAAGACGAGCCTGGCCCGCCTCCTGTCGCAGGAGATCGGAGCCCACTTCGTGAGCCTCTCGGCCGTGATGAGTGGGGTGGCGGAGGTCCGGACGACGATCGCCGAGGCGCAGGACCGGCTGGCCCTGAACCAGCAGCGGACGATCCTGTTCCTCGACGAGATCCACCGCTTCAACAAGGCCCAGCAGGATGCGCTCCTGCCGCACGTCGAGGACGGCACGGTCACCCTGATCGGCGCGACCACCGAGAATCCCTACTTCGAGGTCAACGCCGCGCTCCTCTCGCGGATGCGGGTGTGGCGTCTCGAGACGCTTGCCGATCAGGATGTCGGGACGGTGATCCGGCGCGCGCTCGACGACGCGGAGCGTGGCCTGGCCGGGGTCCTCGGTCCGAGCGGCGGCGTCGCCCTTGATGAGGCGGCCTTCGATCACCTCGTCTCGCTGGCCGGCGGCGACGCCCGAACGGCAATGAACGTCCTCGAGGGCGCCGCGGCGCTGGCCGAGGACGAGGGCATCCGCGACGCGGAGGGCCGGGTCTCGCCGCGACTCGAGGATGTCGAGTCGGCCGCCCAGCAGCGCGTCCTCGCCTACGACCGCGCCGGCGATGGCCACTTCGACACCGTGTCGGCGTTCATCAAGAGCCTCCGGGGCAACGACCCCGATGCCGCGCTCTACTGGCTCGCGGCGATGATCGCCGCCGGCGAGGATCCCCGGTTCATCGTCCGACGCCTGATCATCAGCGCCTCGGAGGACGTCGGCAACGCCGATCCCCGCGCCCTCCAGGTCGCGGTGGCGGCGGCCCAGGCGCTCGACCACATCGGCCTGCCCGAGGCGCAATACGCGCTCGCCCAGGCGACGATCCATGTGGCGTCGGCGCCGAAGTCCGACTCGATCGGGCGGGCCTACGGCGCGGCCATGGCCGATGTCATGAAGCTCGGCTCGCTACCCGTCCCGAACCACCTCCGAAACGCCGGCGACCGGCGGATGAAGGCGCACGGCATCGGCGTCGGCTACAGGTTTCCGCACGACTTCGAGGGCGACGACGTCGAGCAGCAGTACCTGCCCGACGAGCTCGTCGGCCGGCGCTATTACGTCCCGAACGACCAGGGCCACGAGGCGACGACCGGCGCCCGGATGGCTGCGCGCGAGGAGGCCCGCCAACAGAAGCCGCGCCGGAAGAGCCGGCCCGACCCGCCGACGGCGTCGATGTCGGACGCGCTGAAGCCGCGCGAGGTCAGCCGCAAGCAGCTCGCCGACACGCAGAAGAAGGACGCCAGCTAGGAACGCGCTGGCGACACCCGATAGTCAGCCGTCGTTGGCGAGTCTCGGGGTGTTCGCTTCGACCCAGCCGCCGACGTCATGCTTGGCCAGGATCGCGGTCATGGGGCGCTTCACGGTCTTCTCGGCCAGGCCCAGGCCACCGCCCATCTCGACAGGCCGTTCACGATCGTCAAGCGTCGCAGTGCCCGACCCCCGACCGTCTGTCCCCCGTACCATCCCGGTCAGGAGGGAATGATGACGATCCGGATGCTGCCCGCGTGACCCTGGTCCGCCGTCTCGTCGACCGCGTCTTCCCGCGCGGTGCCCTGATCCTCTCGACCCTCACGTTCGGCTATTTCGCGATGGGCATCCTGCGCAACCGGGCCCTGGCCACGACGTTCGGCGCCGGCCCCGAGCTCGACGCCTACAACGCGGCGTTCAAGATCCCCGAGATCGCGCTCGACGTCCTCGTTGCCGCCGGCCTCACGGCGCCATTCGTGCCGATCTTCAACGGCCTGCGTCAGCGCGACGAGGCCGCCGCCCACGACTTCGCCCGGACCGTCATGACCATCGCCGTCCTCGTCATCGCAGTCGTGATCCTCGTCCTGTTCATGGTCGCCCCGGCAACCGTCGACCTCGTGGCCGGCGGCTTCGACGCCCCGACTCGCGCCCTGTACGTGGACCTGTTCCGCCTGATGTGCGTGACCCCGATCCTGTTCGCGGCCTCGATCGCGGTCGGCGAAGTCCTCGTCGCCCACCGCCAGTTCCTGTTCTACGCCCTTGCCCCGATTCTCTATACGACCGGGATCGTTCTGGGCACCGTGCTCTTCGGGCGGCAGTACGGGATCTACGCGACGGCCGCCGGCGCTGTCGCGGGGGCCGCCGCCCATCTCGCGATCCGGGTGATCGGGCTGGTCCGGACGCCGTTCCGGTTCCGGCCCGCCTTCCACGTCCGGACGCCCGCCTTCCGCGAGTTCGTCCGGCTGATGCTGCCGCGGATGATCAGCCACCCGATCGATCCCCTGATGCTGACCTACTTCACGAACCTGGCGTCGTCGATCGGGGTCGGTGCGGTCAGTGCCTTCAACTTCGCGTCGGACTACCAGGTCGTTCCGGTCAGCCTGATCGGGGTCTCGTTCTCGCTGGCCGTGTTTCCCACTCTGGCGGCCGCGTACGCCGCGGGCGACGGGGCGACATTTCGGGCGGTCCTGCGCCGGAACGTCGTCACGATCGGCGGCCTGACCGTGCTGGCTGCCATCGCCCTCGCGGTGGTCGCCCATCCGATGGTCGAGATCCTGCTCGGCGGCGGGGAATTCGGACCCGACGACGTGAACCGGACGGCGACGGTCCTGACGGCATACGCCCTGTCGATTCCGTTCGACAGCCTGTCCTATCCGCTCTCTCGCGCGCTGTACGCGACCCACAACACGGTCCTCCAGGTGGTCGCATCGATCGCCGGGTTCGTGACCGTCATCCTCGTGGGCTCGGCACTGGCCGGTCCGGCCGGCATCGTCGCGATCCCACTTGCGGCCGCGGCCGGTGGCGTCGTGAAGGTGGCGCTGCTGACCGTGTTCCTGGTCCCGCGGCTGCGTCGGATCGGATCGGACGGCTCGGCCGGTCCGGCCGCGGTGGCGAACCCGGGTGAACCCTCGGCCTGATGGGCCCGAAGGATCAATGTCGCACCAACGAGCACGGTCGGTGTGGAGATCGAACGTCAGCGTCGCGATCGGGAGATCGGACCGCGTTGACTCGTCGCGAATCGATGTCCGGGGCGGATCAAGGGCCGCCGGACGGCGGGCCGCGGGATGGCGGGCGGCGGTGCGCTCGGGGTGGCCGCCTCAGCCGAGCGGGATTGTCGGGATCAGGACGATGAACTTTCCGTCACGGTCCGAGTACTTGCCCTCCGGTCGCTTCCACTCGAGGAAGTTGCGGTTCATCTCGGCAGTGTCCTGGAAGGTGCCCGGCGGATCCGACTTGCCCCAGATGTTCGACGTCCACGGATACCACGGGTCGAGGATGTAGGCGCCGGTGATGACAGCATCGTCGAAGACGACTGGATCGGCGTTGGCCCGGTAGCCGCTCATCACCCAGGTGTGGGCGCCCCTCCAGGCGAGCAGGACCGCCGGCGAGTTCGTCGTCGAGATCGCATGGGCCGCGCCGCGCAGGGCGTCCTGGCGTGTCTCATACGCCCGGATCTCATAGCCGCCGGCTCCATAGTCCTCGAGGGCGAGGGCCATCGATGCAGGACCCCACGCGCCGTTGTGGCTGTCGGCGTAGCTCTCCCACTCGCGAACCCGCGACGCGATCTTGCGCTGGCGACTGTCGCTCGGGGCGCCGTTGCCGGTGATCGCGAGGACCATCTCGATCCCGGCGGGGACGCACCAGTCCTTGTCGATCTCGTGGGAGAAGACGGCCTCGTGGTCGGTGACGATGTCGACATCGACCTTGACCTTCGGCGGCAGCGTTGGTGTCGGTTCGGGCGTCGGCTCGCCACTGGCCGGCGGCGGCATCGCGCTCGCTGACGGGCGGGAAGGCTTCGGGGTGACCGACACGGTCGGCAGGGTCGGCCGGTCTGGCGGGGGCCCGGCGAGGAACCGTTCGACCTTGGCGATCGCCCGTTCGAGGAGGTCGCCAGCCCCGAACTGGTTCGTCGCGATCGCACCGGCCACCGTGACCCCGCCGAGAAGGACGACCGCCAGGATGACGGCGACGACGATCCGGCTCCGCGATCGATCCCGGGGAGCGCCTTCGATCCGGAGGCGGGGGTAGCCGCGCTGAACACGGGCTCGCTCGCGGCGGATGCGTTCGCGTGCTGCCTGGTGCTGGTTCAACGACATGCGGCTCCATGCGGTTCGGGCCGATGAGGGACGCCCGACAACCGGCCCGTGCGACGCTCGCCCTGAATTTCGGGCGGCGGCCCGTGATCGTAGCGGGCTTCGCCGGATCGGACCACGAGGCCGCCCGCGCCCTCGCAACCGGCCCGCAACCAGCACGATCCGGATGCTTCTGCGACCATCGGGGGACCGTCACTGCTTCGCCCAGTTCGCGCGCCCGGCCGCGCCCCGAGGAGACTCCTTCCGTGGACCGCTTCGAGCCCAACCTCCGGATCCCCGGACCGACCGCCCTGCCTCCGACCGTCCGCGAGGCCGGCGGCCGCCAGATGATCAACCACCGCGGTCCGGAGTTCGCCGCAATGCTCGGCCGGATCCTCGACGGCATGAAGCCGTTCTTCGGCACGACCCAGGACGTCGCGATGCTGACGTGCGCCGGGTCGGGCGGACTCGAGGCGGCGATCGTCAACACGCTCTCGCCCGGCGACCGGGTCCTGGGCGTCTCGATCGGCAGCTTCGGCGACCGGTTCGCGAAGATCGCCGGAATCTACGGCGCCGATGTCACCAGGCTCGATGTCGAATGGGGCCACGCGGCCGATCCCCAGGCCGTCCGTGACGCCCTGGCCGCCAATCCCGGCTACCGCGCCGTCCTGCTCACCCACAACGAGACCTCGACCGGGGTGATGAATCCGATTCGCGACCTCGCCGCCGCCGTTCGCGAGGTATCCCCCGAGACCTTGATCCTCGTCGACAGTGTGTCCGGGCTCGGGGCGGTCCCGTTCGAGATGGACGCGTGGGGCGTCGACCTCGTCGTGACCGGCTCGCAGAAGGCGTGGATGGCGGCTCCCGGCCTGGCGATGATCGCGGCGTCGGAGCGTGGCTGGGCCGCGACCGAGACCGCGAAGATGCCCCGCTTCTACCTCGATCTCCGCTCCCACCGCGAGTCCGCGGCCCTCGGGCAGACGCCGTTCACGCCGGCGATCGCGGTGGTCTACCAGGTCGACGAGGGGCTGCGCCTGATGCACGCCGAAGGCAAGGACAGCGTGTTTGCCCGCCACGAGGCGTGTGCCGCCGCCGCCCGGGCCGGCCTGTCGGCCCTCGGATTCTCGCTCTTCGCCGATCCGGCGCACGCATCGAAGACGGTGACCGCAGCGAACCTGCCCGACGGCCACGACTGGAAGCCGTTCAACAGCGCGATCAAGGGCCACGGCGTCGTCCTGGCCGGTGGCCAGGGCAAGCTGACCGGCAAGATCTTCCGGCTCGGTCACCTCGGTTCGGTGACCGTCGGCGAGATCATCGATGCCATCGCAGTGCTCGAGCGGGTCGCTGTCGAGCAGGGCCGCCGGCTCGAGCCCGGCACGGCAGTCGCCGCGGCCCAGGCAGCCGCGCTCGCGATCCAGACCGGCGCCTCCGGTCCGGCGTCGCCCGCCGCGGGCGAACCCGCCCGGGCTGCCGTCCCCGCGTGAGGATTCTCGTCGTCGAGCCGATCGCCCGCGAGGGCATCGAACGCCTGCGCTCCGCCCACGACGTCGACGAGCGCCCGGGCATCTCGCCGGACGAACTGTGCTCGATCCTGGCGGGCTACGACGCCCTCGTCGTGCGCAGCCAGGTCCAGGTCGATGCCGCCGTGATCGCCGCCGCCGGCAGCCGCCTCCAGGTGATCGGGCGGGCCGGAGTCGGCGTGGACAACGTGGACCTCGACGCGGCAACTGCGGCCGGGATCACGGTCGTCAACGCCCCGACCGGCAACACGATCGCTGCCGCCGAGCACACGCTCGCCCTCCTGTATGGCGTCGCCCGCAAGGTCGCAGCGGCTGACGCCTCGATCCGGCGCGGCGAGTGGAAGCGGGCCCAGTTCACCGGCCTCGAGCTCCGCGGCCGGACGCTCGGGATCGTCGGGCTGGGCAAGATCGGCCAGGCAATCGCGGCCCGAGCAGTCGCGATGGAGATGACCGTCCTCGCCTCGGACCCGTTCGTGACCGCCGAGCAGGCCGCCCATCACGGGGTCGAGCTGGTGGCGTTCGACAACCTGATCGCCCGATCCGACGTGATCTCGGTCCACGTCCCGCTGACCCGCTCGACGCGCGGCCTGATCGGCAAGGACCAGCTCGACCGGATGAAGCCCGGGGCGATCGTCCTGAATGTCGCCCGAGGCGGCGTCCTCGACGAGGCCGCGGTCGCCGATGCACTTCGCGACGGACGCCTCGGCGGCGCCGGAATCGACGTGTTCGAGAACGAGCCGCCGACCGGGTCGCCTCTTCTCGACGCCCCGAACACGCTCCTGACCCCACACCTCGGTGCCTCCACCGCCGAGGCCCAGGTCCTCGTCGCCGAGGAGGTCGCCGACCAGGTCCTCGACGTCCTCGCCGGGCGCTCGGCCCGCTACGCGGTCAACGCGCCGCTGCTGACGCCCGAGACGGCCCGGGCGATCGCGCCGTACCTGCCCCTGGCCGAGATGCTCGGCCGGTTCTTCGCCCAGTTCGCCCGGAGCGGCGTCCGGACGGTCACCCTCGAGATCGCCGGCGAGCTGGCGGCATTCGATGCGTCGCCACTGACCGCCGCGGTCCTGCGCGGGATGATCGAGACATCGACCACCCAGCGTGTCAACCTGGTCAACGCGGCGGCGCTCGCCAGGGCTCGCGGCATCATGGTCGTCGAGCGCAAGACGCCCGACGCCGGCGGGTACTCGTCCCAGATCACGCTCAGCGGCGAGAGCGGCAATCGGACCACGACCGTGGCCGGAACGGTGGCCGGCGGCGAGCAGCGCCTGACCCGGCTCGATGCCTACCGGCTCGATGTCGAGCCCGCCGACGTGATGCTGATCACGAACCATCGCGACCGGCCCGGCATGATCGGGCGGATCGGCCAGATCCTCGGCGAGGCTGACGTGAACATCAGCGCGATGCACGTCGGCCGGAGCGCGCCGCGGGCCGACGCCCTGATGGTCCTCGCCCTCGACGAGGACGTCGCGCCCGAGGTCGCCGATGCGATCCGCAGCCAGGAGGCCGTGATCGAGCTCTGGGCGATCCGCCTGGGCCGGGACCGCTGACGGGGCCGGATCGTCCGATGCCCTTCCGCACGATCCCGCCCGACCTCGACGCCTCGCTTGTCCTGGTCCGCCATGGCGAGTCCGAGGCGATCGTCGAGCGCCGCTTCCAGGGCCGACTCGAGACGCCCTTGTCGGCGACGGGCCGGCACCAGGCCGGACTGGTCGCCCGGCGTCTCGCCCGCCCGCTCGATCCGCCGGGGCTGCCGCTGCCGCCCGGCCCGCCGCTCGCGATCGTCCACTCGCCGCTCGGTCGAGCCGCCGAGACCGCGACCGCGATCGCTGCTGCCGCCGCCGACCCGACAGCCTTCGCCGTGCCGATCCCGTCCCGCCCCGACGACCGGTTCCTCGAGATCGGGCAGGGCGAGTG
>JALYPW010000051.1 GCA_030856145.1 Chloroflexota bacterium
GAGCGATGCGGGCCGTCCTGTCCGGCATCCCGGTCGACCCGCGGCCGTTCGCAGAGATCCCGCGGCTGGTGATCGGGGCCGGCCTCGATCGCTCGGTCGCGGAGCCGATGGCCGAGCAGGTCGCGACCTGGCTCGGGGCGGAGTACGAGCCGTTCGGGGCCCACTCCCACTACGGACTCATGGTCGGCGAGCAGAGCCACCAGCAGGTCGCCGACGCGATCCGCTCGTTTCTCGAGGCCCACCGCCTCTGAGCGTCGGGCGGGACCGGCCCACCGCAAGGTGGCGACGATCCGGCTCCGTTGCTATCATCCCGATCCGGCCGCGCGACCTGTCCGTCGCCGCCGTTCGGAGCCGCATTCGTCTAGAGGCCCAGGACACCGCCCTCTCAAGGCGGAGATCACCGGTTCGAATCCGGTATGCGGTACCAATCTCGCCCTCATCGGCCCGATCCACGCTCGGATCGAGCCGTTCGGCTGCCTCCGTCACGGCACGCCGACCATCGGTATGGAACCGATGGGCCGGGCTCGAATCAGTTTCCGAGCCGGGAGCAGATGTCCGGGTCAGCGCAGTGGACGGCGATCCCGCCGACGATGGTGGCGATGACCGTCATGGCCCGGATCTCGTCGGTTGCGCCTGCTCGACCAGTCCGTCCTGCACCCGTCACTCCGTTCCGTAGCCGTCGGCCCAGAGTTGACCGATCAGTCAATAGAGCGATCCAGACAGCCGATCTGTTCATTCCTCGATCGACCGGACCTGGGGAATCGCGACCCGGGGGCGTCCGTATTTCCGTAGACTCCGACGGGTGAATGATCGACCGCTCCCGTCCACGCGCGCGCCGCGCCGCCTCGTCATCCTGGCCGAGGGCAACTTCGGCTTCCACCACGGCAAGACCGCCGTCGGGGTGATCCGCTACGGGCCTGACGACGTCCGGGCCGTGATCGACTCGACCCAGGCGGGCGACAACGTGTCGTCGATCCTGCCCGGCCACGACATCCCGATCGTCGCGACGCTCGACGAGGCGCTCGCCCGTGACCCGCGGCCGGACACTCTCCTGATCGGGATCGCCCCAACGGGTGGGCGCCTGCCCGAGAGCTGGCGGACCGCGATCCTGGCCGCAATCCGGGAGGGCCTCGACGTCCACTCCGGGCTCCACACGTTCCTCGGCGACGACCCGGAGTTCGCCGCGGCTGCCCGCGGGGCCGGGACGGCGATCGTCGACTACCGCCGGCCGCCCGACCGCCACGAGACGTCCGTCGGGCGCCGGCACGGGGCGGGGAAGCGAGTGATCCTGACGGTCGGGACGGATTGTGCGATCGGCAAGATGTCGGTGGCTCTGGAGTTGCGGGCCGCGGCCCGAGCAGCCGGCCGCTCGACGGCGTTCGTGCCGACCGGTCAGACCGGGATGATGATCGAGGGCTGGGGCGCCGCCGTCGACCGCCTGATCAGCGACTTCGCCCAGGGCACGGTCGAGTGGATGGTCGAGGACGGCGAGCGCCGCGGCGACTGGGTGATCGTCGAAGGCCAGGGGTCGCTCGACCATCCGGCCTACTCGTCGGTCACGCTGGCCCTGATCCACGGGGCCACGCCACAGGCGATGGTCCTCGTCCACAAGGCCGGCCAGACGGAGCATGACTTCGACCACCTGCCCGACGCGTCCTTCCCGATCGCCGAGCTGCATCCGTTCATCGACCTCCACGAGCGGGTGGCGGGCCTCATCGCTCCCTCGACGGTCGTCGCGATCGCGCTGAACACGTCGGCGATCGCGGATGCCGCCGATGCCCGGGCCGAGATCGATCGGATCGCGGCCGAGACCGGGCTGCCCGTCGACGACCCCGTCCGGTTCGGAGGCGGACCGCTGTGGACGCGGATCGAATTGGCCGTCGAGGCCCTGCCGTGGGTCGCTGGGCGCTGACATGAGCCTCCACTTGAACCACGAGGTCCTGAGGCTCGCGCTGCGCGACCCGCTGCGGATCGCCCGCTCGGATCACGATGCTGGCCATGCGGTGACGACGGTGATCGTCGAGCTTCACGATGACCGGTTCCCTGGCCTGGTCGGGATCGGCGAGGGCTACCCCGACCGCTTCTACGGCGACACGGTCGCGACGATGGCCGCGGTGTTTCCGCTCCTGATCGACGCCGTGGGCGAGGTGGATCCGTCGCCGGCCGGACTGACTGCGGCAGGCACGGCGATGGCTCGGGCGATCGCCCATCACGGCGGAGCCAAGTGCGCCCTCGACATCGCCCTCCACGACCTCGTCGGCAAGGCGACCGGTCGGTCGGTCACCGATCTGCTGGGCCTGCCCGGTCCGATCCCGCCGACGGACTTCACGCTCGGCCTCGACGAGCCGGACGTCGTCGCCGAGCGCGCCCGCCGTGCGGCGCCGTTCCCAGCTCTCAAGATCAAGTGCGGCGGACGCGCCGACCTGGCCACCCTCGAGGCGGTCCGGTCCGTGTACGACGGACCGCTCCGGGTCGACGCCAACACGGGCTGGCAGCCGGACGACGCGCTGGTGCTCCTGCCTGAGCTCGAGCGCCTCGGGGTCGAGCTGATCGAGCAGCCGTTCCCGGCGCGCCGACTCGACCAGTTGCGCTGGCTCCAGGAACGATCGGACCTGCCCATCGTCGCCGACGAGAGCGCGGTCACGATCGAGGACCTCGACGGCCTCGTCGGGGTCGTCGCCGGGGTGAACGTCAAACTCGCCAAGTGCGGCGGGGTCGGACCGGCGAAGCTGATGCTGGCGCGGGCGCGTGAACTGGGATTCCGGACGTTCCTGGGCTGCATGGAGGAGACATCGGTCGCGATCGCGGCGTCAGCGGCCGTTGCGTCGTTGGCCGACTGGGTCGACCTCGACGGCAATCTCCTCCTCGCCGACGACCCGTTCGGTGGCCTCGAGCTCGGCGACGACTGCCGTTGGCAACTGACCGATACCCCCGGCCTCGGCGTGGCCCGCAGGGTCGACTGAAGCGGTTCCGAGTCGCGGACGGCTTGGCCCGTGGAACCGACCGGGCGTTCACCGAACGCCTGTTCATGTGGACAAGTTGGTGGACGAGATGGTGGACAAACCCCCTACTCGCGGGTCCGCCCGGAGCCTACGATATGGGTCCATCGCGCCACCGAGCGGTTCTCCGGGAGGTACGGAAGCCTGGCCGATGGGTCCCCACGGACGTCCGCAGCCGACCGCATCCGTCGGCCAGCCGGGCGAGGACTTGGCATTGCCGTGGCCAGAGCGACCGGAGGAGTGGCCATCGATGGATCGAGTGCATGCCGGCGAGCGTGGGCCGGTCGTGAGCACGTCCGAACCGGAGGTTGAGGCGATCGAGTTCGTGCGCTTCTGCCACCGTCGGCGACGGGTGGGTTGGCCCGAGCTCTACGACGAGATGTGCGCCGTCGCCGGCCGAGGCCTGTACCGCGGATATGGCCAGGACGACCTCGCGGCGATCGGTATCGGCCTCGGACTCTTCCAGATGCCGGCCCTGGCCGTCCTGGTCGCCCGGGTCGTCGAGGAGGATCACGAGCGGAGGCGTCGGTCGGCCGCCGCGCTCCAGGCAAGCGTCGTCGTCGACGGTGCGAGCCTCGTGAGATTGGCCTCATCGGACGCCAACGAAGGCGCGGTCGACCGTGAGCCGCGGCGCGAGAGCGTCCAGGGGACCGAGGCCGTCGCTGCCGGCATTGGATCGATCAGGGTCGCGGTTCCAGCCGGAGCCTGAGCGGCGACACCCGCGATTGTCGCGTCGTATCGACGCAGCGAACAGCCCTCACCTGTCGGTGAGGGCTTTCTCGTTGTCCGTGGCTCGGGCAACGCCTCAGGCGCGGATGCGGCGCCTGGCCATCTCGCCCTCGATCTGGCGCTCGGCCTCAACGTAGCGGTCGATCTGTTCGCGGATCTGGTTCGCCTCGGGGGTGTAGAGGTGGACCTGCTGCTGGAGGATGTACGACAGGCGTCGGCTCGTCATCCGGACGTGGTCCAGGTTCTTCATCAGGACCAGCGGATCCATCGAGGCGAGGTCCGACGGGTGGTACATCTGCTGCATGCCCGCATTCTAGCGAGGCGCCCGTTCCGCGCGGCGCCCGAGCGGCAGCCGCCAGACGGTCTTCCACCGGACGCCGTCGGTCGCGATCACCTCGAGCCGTGAGGCGAAGCCGTCGAGCGGCAGCGCCGCCCAGGCCGGATCTGCAATGGTCCGCGCGTCGGCGACGGCTGCTCCCTCCGCGACCGTCACGTGCGGCACGAAGGTCAATCCCCACCCCGAGCCGTAGATCGGCAAGGCGGGAAAGGCCGCCGCGAGATTGGCCTGGAGCCGAACGAACGGCTCGACCAGCTCGATGCCGGCGTAGATCGCGTCGGGCCATCGATGGGGCCCGGTCATCCGATACGAGAACGCCGCGTGGCGCTCGGCGACGGCGGCGAGATCTCGTCGGACGTCCGTGGAGAGCTGATCCCACGCGACGAACGGGTAGAGCATCGTCAGGTGGGCCGGGACGCCGTCGGCGGCGTTCGGCACGGAACGCCGACGCAGCCGCTCCAGTCCGCCGGGCAGGTGGGCCCGGATGATGACCGCGGAGGACACGGGCGAACCTCAGATGGCGCGCAGGCCGCGCGGAGGCCAGTCCCAGTCGATCGGCGTGCCGGCACCCGCCAGCGCCCGCCGCCGACCGGCTTCGGTCGCCCCGAGGACGAGGATCCGGTCGGTCTTCGTCGCCTGCCCGGCCTCGGCCCCCCACAGCTTCGTCATCTTCCGGCCGGCCGCGACGTCGTCGAGGGCGACGCCCGCCAGGCGATAGCCCTCGGGCTCGGCGGCCCGCTCCCAGACGCGCTCGGCGAGGCCCACGGCACCCTTGAGCGGACGGCCGCGGTCGGTCTCGACGTCGCCGATCACGAGAACAACGACCGCGTCGTCGGCGAGGATCGTGCGGAGATCGGCGAGGACCTCGCGCAGGAACACGAGGTACGGCTCGCGATGGTGGGCGTCGTCGAGGGCGGCATCGATCGCTCGCGAGTCCTCGCCCAGGAACCACGTCCGGAGCCAGTTGTAGTAGCCGTACTTCACGACCCGGAGATACGGCGGCGAGGTCACGACGAGGCGGGCGCGCTCAGGCAGGCCGCGGGTGCGCAGGGCGAGCCGGGTGCGACCCGCCGAGTCGCGTGCGTCGCCGAGGAGGGCAATCCCCGGTGTCCGGGGGAGGGCCTCGCGATGGAGTCGGGCGAGCTTCTTCTCGAGGCCGCCGAAGACGTCGCGGTCCGGCGACGCAAACGCCGTCCGGGCAGCGAAGTCGCGGACGTAGCGCGGCGCCATGCTGAACGTGTTCGGCATCAGCTCCGAGAGGTACGAGGCGCTCTTGCCGTGAAGGATTCCGGTGATCGCGGCGGCGAGGAAGCGATCGACCCGGTCGTCGCGGCGGAGGTTCGTCCGGACGTAGAGGAGCTGGGCGAGCGTCCGTGGATGGAACGCGACGGCGACCTCCGGAGGGACGATCTCGACCCCGGCGCCCGGGCCGGCGCCACCTCCGCCGACCCCCGAGCCGGCCGCCGGCACCAGGACGATGGGCGTGTCGCCGCTCTCGGCGAGGACGGCGGCCGCCAGGGCCAGCCACTCGGCCGACGAGGCGGCCCAGCCGATCCGGAGAACGGCCAGGCGGGTCGCGGCCTCGGCCGCGGTCGCCGGCTCGACCTTGGACGCGGTGAGGAGGTGAGCGAGCGGATTCAGGTCGTTGCCCACCCCGATCCGACCCTCGGCGCAGGCCTGGAGGACGGTCGTGCCCCGGCCCGAGAACGGATCGAGGACGACGTCGCCGCGGCGCGAGTAGCGCCCGACGAAGGCGTGGGCGAGGGCCGCCGGAAAGCTCGCGAGGTAGGAACACATCGGGTGGAGCGCCGGGCCCCACAAGCGGGCCTGGTCCTTCCACTCGGGCGCGATCGGCAGGATCGGCAGGACCGGCGCCGCGTCGAGATCGAGTGCGAGCTGGGCCGTCGCGACGGCCCTCGGGTCGATCGTCATCCTCGGCGTCGGGCTCCTGGCGGCTGGCGGGCGGCGGAGCATACCAGACCGGATTCGGCGGTTCCGCCAGGTCAGGCGGCGATCACCCGGTTGCGACCGGCCCGCTTGGCCATGACCAGCCCGACGTCGGCCCGGGCGACGATGTCGTCGAAGCGATCCTCGCCGCGGTCGAGTGCGGCACAGCCGGCCGAGACCGTTGCCTCGATCGATGTTCCGTCGGGTCCGGCGACTCGCACGAGGGCAAACGCGGTCCGAATCTCGTCCGCGATGGCCGCGGCCTGGGCGGCGGTCGCCCCGTCGAGAATCGCGAGGAACTCCTCACCGCCGTAACGGGCCACGACATCGGTGCCCCGGAACCGGCTGCGCAGGATCTCGGCAAATGCCCGCAGGATCGCATCGCCCGCCTGGTGGCCGTGCTGCTTGTTGATCTCGCCGAAGTGGTCGAGGTCAAAGATCGCGATTGCGGCCCGATCACGCTCGGCCGGCTTGCGTCGGGCCCGGACGGCCTCGAAGCGGGCCATCGTCGCGTCCAGATGGCGTCGATTGAACAGGCCGGTCAGGGGGTCGCGCACGGACAGCTCGGTGACCTCGGCGTGGAGGAACGTGTTGGTGATCGCGAGCGCGACGAGACCGGCGATGATCGGCAGGGCTTCGAGTTCGTCGCTCGCGAACGGGCGGTCGACGCCGTCGCGGGCGACCGTCAGCGCACCGACCACGACATCGTCGCGGACCAGCGCCGTGGCGAGGCCGGTCATCGGCCTCGCGTCGAGGCCGGCCGCGACCACGGCCTCGTGGTTCGTGTGGTCGTCGTTCGGGTTGATGACGAGGCCCCGGTCGCGGATCGCCCGCCCGGCCAGGCCCTCGCCGGGCTCGATCGGCAGGTTCAGATGCGCCTGATCGGGTCCGGCGACTGCCCGGACGATATAGCGCCCGGTCGGGCGATCGAGGACGGTCAGGCCGACGCTGTCCGCCACGAGAACATCGCGCAGCTCGTCGACGATCGCCTGGTGGACCCGGGCCGGATCGAGTGTCCCGTTGACCGCCGCGGCGAACGAGGTCAGGCGCCGGAACAGCTCGGCCCGGGCAGCAAGTCGCTCGCGCTCGGCGGCGAGGGCCAGCGCCGACGCCATCCGTTCGGCGACGAGGCTCATCGTTCCGACGTCGCTGCGGTCCATGTCGTGGGTTCCGCGGGCCTCGACGTTCACGATCCCGAGCAACTCACCATCGGCCAGGATCGGTGCGCAGATCTCGGTTCGGACGGTTCCCGAGGCGCTGCGATAGTCGGGGTCGGTCGCGACGTCGGGGACGAACGCGATCGTTCGGGTCCGCATCACCCGACCGATCACCCCGCTGGTTCCGTCGAACTCCTCGATGACCGTGTCGTAGCCGCGCTGGGCGGCGAGACGCATGCGGGTCGCTGAACCGAAGTAGATCGAGACGAAGTCGTAGCCGATCTCCTCGCCGAGGAGGCGGACGATCCGCTCGAGGGTGGCCGGCGCCGGGCCGGTCGTCGCCAGGAGGCGTCCCACGGCCTCGACCGCGGCCACCTGGCGCGACCGACGGCGATCCCGGGCGAGCGAGGTCCCGAGCCTGCGAACGGTCACGGTCAGCGCCGAGATCGAACGGCGGGTCCCGATCGAGAGCAGGATCGCGGTTCCGCCCAGGGCGACGGCTCGCTGGGCGTCGATCATCAAGTTGTCTGGGGCGGCGGACACGACGGGCAGGATGTAGAGCGAGATCGCCGCCGCCCCGACGAGCAGCGCGTGGCGACTGCCCTGGACGGCGGCCAGCGCAACGATCGGGATGAACAGGGCGGCTGTCGGCCGGAACTCACCGGTTCGGACGAGGCCGGTGACGACCGCGACGTACAGGATCGCGAGGCTGAAGCGGGCGAACGAGATCACGGTCCGCTGGGACGGCGACGGGCGGAGGAGGGGGCCGACGGCGGCGGCGATGAGCTGGGCTACGAGGAACCCGACACTGATCCCGGCGACGCGCCCGACGTCGCCCCGCTGACCGACGGCAGCGACCAGCACCACGGTGACCACGAGCCCGAGTGCCAGCATCGCGTGGGCGTCGGCGGTCAGGCGGCGAATGGTCCGGTTCGCGATCCACGACCGGTGGCGCTCGCGCGACTCGGTCAGGGGCAGGCGGATGGTCGTCATCGCCCGCACGGTATCGCTCGGCGCCTCCGCCCGGCCCCGGAACGGAGGTCCGGTTCACGATGGTCCGTTCGGCGTAGTTCGCAGTGACGCCGCGCCGAGCCTCAACCAGTCGCGGTCGCGCCCGCTGCGAGCGGTGCGTAGACTGGCCGCGTCCCGTCCCCGTAGCTCAGTGGACAGAGCAACCGCCTTCTAAGCGGAAGGTCCTGGGTTCGAATCCCAGCGGGGGCGCCACACGCTCAGCCGAGATCCGCCCCCTCGAGCTCGAGTTCCTCGGGGTCGTCCATCGCCTCGTCGGCATAGCACCAGCGCCATGCCTCGCCGGGCTGGATCGAGCGAGCGACCGGGTGACCGGTCGCGGCGAAATGGCCCGTGGCGTGCTTGTTGACGCTCATGTCGCAGCAGCCGACCGAGCCGCACGTCTGGCACTGGCGAAGGTGGATCCACTCGTCGCCGAGCTCCACGCAGGCCGCGCAGACGGCCTCTGCCGGTGGCATCGACAGTGACTCCCAGAGATGCGGGCAGGTGCTCATCGACGCGCAGCCTACTCCTCGGCGGGGCGCGGCGGGCCGGCCTCGATCCGGCGCCGGATGGACTCGACCGACTCGCCTTCCCAGTCGGACTCGGCGAGGTACTGGTCGCGCAGGATCCGGTAGGCGATCCCGTACAGGCGGTTCGACGCGAATCGGGCGAGCGCATCGAACGCCTCGTGGTCGCCGCGGGCAGCCCGCGCAATGAGCTCTCGTTGATCCATCCGGACTCCTCGGTCGGCGTCGTCCGCAACGGGACGTCGGCGAGTATGAGGGGCCGGGACGGCGGCTTCTTCAATCTTCGGTCGCAGTTCATTCGATGAGGAGTCGCCCCGGCGCCACGGGCCGACCGGCCCCGCGACATGGGGCGTTCCGGACCCTCGCCCGGATGAGCCCGGTCGTCCACACTGGCGACCATGCAGACCGTGACTCCCCAGGAGGCCGTCGCCGGGATCCGGAGCGGCGACCAGGTCTATCTCCACTGCGCCGCGGCGACGCCCGAGGTCCTCCTCGCCGCGCTCGTCGAGCGGGCACCCGAGCTCCGCGACGTCGGCATGGTCCATCTCCACACCGAGGGGGCCGGCCCCCACCTCGCGCCGGCGATGGCGCCCCATTTCCGGCACCGGGCCCTGTTCATCGGCCCGAACGCGCGGGCCGCCGTCAACGACGGGCGGGCCGACTACGTCCCGATCTTCCTGTCGGACGTGCCTCGCCTGTTCCGCTCCGGCGCGCTCCCGCTCGACGCGGTCTTCGTCAACGCGACCCCGCCTGACGCGCACGGCTTCTGCTCGCTCGGGGTCTCGGTCGAGGCCATGCACGCCGCGATCGCGACGGCCCGAACGGTGATCGTCCAGTTCAACCGGGCGATGCCCAGGACGCTCGGCGAGAGCTTCATCCACGTGAATGAGATCGATCTCGCGATCGAGGTCGATCAGCCGCCCCACGAGCTCCGCCAACCGGTGATCGGCGATGTCGAGCGCCGGATCGGCGAGTTCGTTGCCGAGCTGGTCCCGGACGGCGCAACCCTTCAGCTCGGAATCGGAGCGATCCCGACGGCCGCCGCGCTCCATCTCCGCGACCGACGCGATCTCGGCGTCCACACCGAGATGTTCAGCGACGCGATCGTCGACCTCGTCGAGGCCGGGGCCGTCACCGGCGCCCGCAAGGAGCGCAACCGGGGCAAGATCGTGACCGCGTTCATGATGGGCTCGCAGCGGCTGTACGACTTCGTGGACAACAACCCGATGGTCGAGATGCGCTCGGTCGACTTCACGAACGACACCCACGTCATCCGCTCGTTCGCCACGATGACGGCGATCAACTCGGCGATCGAAGTCGACGTGACCGGCCAGGTCGTGGCCGATTCCATCGGCGACCGCCTGTACAGCGGGGTCGGCGGTCAGATGGACTTCATCCGGGGCGCCGCCCTGGCCGAGAACGGACGGGCGATCATCGCCCTGCCGTCGACCGCCGGCGACGGATCCGTGTCAAGGATCGTGACCCACCTGAAGCCGGGCGCCGGGGTTGTCACGACCCGGGCCCATGTCCGGACAGTCGTGACCGAGTTCGGAGTCGCCGAGTTGTTCGGGTGCTCGATCCGGGAGCGGACCGCGGCCCTCATCGGGATCGCCCACCC
>JALYPW010000076.1 GCA_030856145.1 Chloroflexota bacterium
GCCCTGGATCGCGGCCTTCCCTTTCGGCCGCCAGCGATCGAGCTGCTCGTCGCCTCCCCGCTCGTCGACACGTGTCTCGCCGCCGTCGAGGGCGTCGACCCGGGCCTGCCGCTGCTCGCCCGGATCGAGAGCGTCCGCGCGGCGTGGGCAGCACGCCCGCTCGACCCGGACGCCGACCCGGACGTCACGCAACCCGCGGACATCGCGGCCGCGGTCCTTGCCTGGGCGGTTCCGTACCCGAGCCTGACGGACCTTCGCGCTTCGATCCTTCAGCGCCGCCGCGCTCTCGCCGACCTGTGCCGCGACGACGCGCCGTTGACCTTCGCGACGGCCCATGCGACGAAGGGACTCGAATTCGACCACGTCGCCGTCATCGGCATGGAGCGCGGGCGCTTCCCGAGCGCCCGCTCGCTTGCCGACGCGCCCGTCCCGGCTCGCGCCCTCGAGGAGGAGCGTCGCCTCGCGTACGTCGCCTGGACGCGCGCGCGGCGCTCGCTCACGCTGATGTACGACCCCGAGACGCCGTCGTCGTTCCTGCTCGAGGCGTTCACTCCCGAGGAACTCGGAGTCGAGCCTTACCCTGACTCTCGCTGATGCAGATGAAGCCCGCGAACGCTACTCGACCGCGATCGGAAGGCTGAACGTGAATACGGAGCCGCGGCCGCTTGCCTGGCCCGTCGCGTGGATGTCGCCGCCCATCGCCTGCATCAGGCGGCGGCATACGTACAGCCCGATGCCGGCACCGGCTGCGTAGGTCTCGGCCTCGCGCGTCCGGGCGAGCAGGTCGAACACGCGCTCCCGATCATCGACTGCCAATCCGATCCCTCGATCGCCGATGCTGACCTCGACTCGCTCGTCCACGACCTTGGCGTCGACGGACACGACGGCGTCGGTCGGGCTGTATTTCAGGGCGTTCGACAGCAGGTTGTTGACCACCTGCTCGACGAACGTCTCGTCGCCGGCCGCGGGCGGGAGGCCCGGCGCGATCCCGACCTCGATGACCCGCTCCCGGTGGCGCCGGTTCAAGCGGGCCACGGCTCGCTCGACGACGCGCTGGAGCAGGACGGGATCCGAATCCGAATCCGACTCGAGGACGCCCTGCTCCACCTTGGTCAGGACAAGCAGGTCCTCGATGAGCCGGAGCAGCCGTTCCGACTCGGACACGATGTCCGGGAACAGGTCGCGGGCCCTCGGATCCGCCTGGATGGCCTCCGACGACGCCAGCACCCGGGCGGCCGCGTAGATCGTCGTGACCGGCGTCCGAATCTCGTGCGAGAGCATCCCGACGAACGCGTCCTTGACGCGCTCCCGCTCGGTCGCAGCCTCGAGGGCCTGGCGGCTCGCCAGTCGGAGCTCGAGTTCGCTCGTGACCATGTCGGCCAGGTCCTGGAGTGACGACGTCTCGTCGGCCGACAGCTCGCGCGGCTCGAAATCGAGAATGCACAGCGTCCCCATGTTGTGGCCGCTGGCCAGGGCAATCGGCACGCCGGCGTAGAACTTCAGGCCGAACTCGCCGGCCACGAGCGGATTCGACAGCGCCCGCGGATCGGTCGGTGCGTCCGAGATGATCCACGGCTCGCGCTGGAGGATCGCCGACGCGCACAGGCCGGGGGCACGATCGATCTGATCGATGTCGAGCCCGTGATGTGACTTGAACCAGATCCGATCGTGGTCGACGACGCTGACGATCGCGATCGGGACGCTGAACACGCGCGCGGCGAGGGCGGTGATCCGATCAAACGCCCCGTCCGGTGGGGTGTCGAGGACGTCGTACTTCGCCACGGCTGCCAGACGAGCCACATCGTCCTCGGGGATCACGGTCCCTTCGATCACGCTCATCGACGCAGGGTAGTCGCGTTTCGCGAAGGGCGCTCAGGCTGCGCCAGTGTCCCGTCGGTTGAGCTGCTTGAGCAGCCGGTCGATGGATTCAAGAAAGGGCTCCGTGACGTCCGGCGGCAACGCGTCGCGGACCGAATCCTTCGGTCCGAATGCCGCTCGGGCCCGGAGCGCGATCTGGCGGAGGGAGCGCGGCTCGTCGTCGCGCAGGCGGTCCGGCATCGCCTCGAAGTAGCGCAGCCAGCGCGCGGCGCCAGCGGCTTCGGCCGCAGCGACAACCCGATCGGCCTGGCGGCCGGCGAACAATCCGGCCTCGTCGACCGCCGGCAGCTCGTGCCGGGCGGGGCCCCGCCGGTCGAGGTCGGACCGCGAGCCGGTGTCGCGCTCAGGCATCCGGCCCGGAGACGACGAGCGGCAGGCGCTTCCGCTCCGAGCCATTGACGAGAATCCGGAACGAGTGGTCGCCGGGCGCGGCGAAGGTCAGATTCCAGAGGTCAATCGAGAAGGTCAGGACGGTATCCCGCCCGTCGCTGTGACCGCGGGCCACGAGATTGCCGGTCGCGTCGGCGACCTCGCCACCGTCGGGGTCGAGGAGGACGAACCGGACCTCGTGCTCGCGGTCCATCTCGGGCGCCGTGACGAGCAGGCCGAGGACCATCGCGAGATGGGGGTGGCGAAGGGGGAACGTCGTGCCGCCGATCCGTGACACGCCGCCGCCGAGGACGTGGAACTTCTGGCCCGGCTGGGTCTCGGCGGCGTCGGCGAGGAACGCGTACTCGATGTCGGGCATGACGGTCATCCTAGCCGGTCATGCTGCACGGCCGGTTGCCGTGGCCGCTCCCGCGGATCGGGTCGGATTCTCGTGGGGCGGTTGTGTCCGACACGTTTCGGTCCTGTGGCGACAGGACCTTGGCGGATCCGGCTCGGATCGGTCGATCCCTGCTCGTGGGACGGGAAATCCGTGCCGTTGGAGTCCCGACCGGGTCAACCTTGTCGGATACGACCGTGGGGCGAGAACCGCGACCCGCAAACTCCCGTGGCGGCCGACGCGCCTCAGCGCGAGGACGCGGCCGCGGCCCGCTTCCGACTCGGCGTGATCCGGACGGTGGGCTCGTGGCCGTTGGAACCGTTCCGCCCGTTGCCCCGGCCCGCCTCGTCGGCGAACGACACGTCGGACAGGGGCACGAGCGGCTCGCCCCGGAGCACGCGATCCAGGTACTCCCCGGTCGCCGAACCGGCCGTCGACGCGACCTTCTCGGGTGTGCCCTCGGCGATGATCCTGCCGCCGCGCGCGCCGCCGGCCGGCCCCAGGTCGATGATCCAGTCGGCCGTCTTGATCACGTCGAGGTTGTGCTCGATGACGAGGACCGTGTTGCCGCCGTCCACGAGCCGATGGAGGACCTCGAGGAGCTTCTCGACGTCGGCGAAGTGGAGCCCGGTCGTCGGCTCGTCGAGGACGTACAGCGTCTTGCCGGTCGCCCGCCGCG
>JALYPW010000095.1 GCA_030856145.1 Chloroflexota bacterium
AAGCGTCCGGGTCCGGCGTTCGGACGGGCATTCGAGGATCCCGCCCACGGCTTCCTTCGGCCGGTCGACCTCGAGCGGGCGCAGCGCGAGCACGACGGCCTCGTCGCCGCCCTCGATGGGCTTGGCGTCCGTGTCCATGGGCTCGACGAGGAACCGGAGACCGATCCCGACCTCGTCTACGTCTTCGACCCGCTCCTCGTCATCGCCGACGGCGCCGTGCCGCTCAGGCCTGGCAAGCCGAATCGGGCTGCCGAGCCCGCGACGATGGAGCGCTGGATGGCCGCGAACGGGATCGCCACGGTGGGACGGATCGAGGCGCCCGGGATGGTCGAGGCGGGCGATACGGTCTGGTTGCGCGACGATCTGTTCGTGATCGGGCGGACCCTGCGCACGAACGACGCCGGCGCCCGCCAACTGGCCGCGATCGTCGGCGGCGACGTCCGGATCGTCGACGTCCCGTATTGGAAGGGCTCCGCCGAGCTCGTCCATCTCATGTCCGTGATCTCACCGGTCTCGGACGATCTCGCGGTCGTCTTCCTGCCGCTCCTGCCGGCGGGGCTCTGGGAGTGGCTGACCGAGCTCGGGATCCGGCTCGTCGAGGTGCCCGAGGACGAGTACCCGACCCTCGGCTGCAATGTCCTCGCGGTCCGCCCGGGCGTCGTGATCGTCGCCGATGGGAACCCCGTGACGCGGAGGGCCCTCGAGGCGGCCGGGGTCGAGGTCCACGCGGTCGCCCTCGGCGAGGTCGGCGAGAACGGTTCGGGCGGGGTGACGTGCCTGACCCGACCGCTCCTGCGCGCGTGACGTCTCCGGTCGTGCTCGAGATCGATCGGGCGGCGCTCGTCGACGATCTCGTCTCGCTTGTCCGAATTCCGAGCATCACCGGCGCCGAGGAGGCGGTCGCCGCCGACGCCGCCGATCGTCTGCGGGTGGCCGGCATGGCAGTGGACCTCCTGAACCCCGATCCGGCGGCGATCCGGGCCGATCCGGCCTGGCCCGGCGAGGAAACCGAGCGGGTGGGGCTGCCGGTCGTCATCGGTCGTCTCGGGCGTCCCGGCCGACGTCGAGTTGTCCTGTCGGGCCACATCGACGTCGTGCCGCCCGGCGATCCGGCGACCTGGACCGCCGACCCGTGGGGCGGCGAGATCCGCGACCGCGCGCTGTACGGCCGCGGCGCCTGCGACATGAAAGGCGGGGTGGCGGCGATCCTGGCGGCGGTCCGGGCGCTCGTGGCCTCGGGGGCGGCGGCGCACTTCGATGGCGAGTTGATCGTCGCCTTCGTCCCGGGCGAGGAGGACGGCGGGCAGGGGACGCTCGCGGCCATCCGGGCCGGCGCGACGGGCGACCTCGCGATCATCACCGAGCCCTCGAACCTCGACATCGTCGTCGCCCACGCCGGGGCGATCACGTTCCGGCTCACCGTCCCGGGTCGCGCCGCCCACGCCTCGCAGCGGCGCGAGGGCGTGTCCGCGCTCGACAAGCTGCACGTGGTCCTGCGCGCCCTCGAGGCCGACGAGACGGAGCGGAATGCAGCCGAGACCGATCCGCTGATGACGGCGATCGGCTTGCCCTACCCGACGATCGTCGGGATCGTGGCCGGCGGCGAGTGGTCCTCGACCGTGCTGGACCGGGTCGTGGCGGACGGCCGCTACGGCGTCCGGCTCGGGCAGACGCCGGCGGACGCCGCCGCCGACCTGCGCCGGGCGATCGAGGCGGCCAACGCGTCGGACCCGTTCCTGCGCGAGCAGCCGGCCACGGTCGAGATCGTGGGAGGACAGTTCGGTTCGGGCCAGGTGCCGTCGGATCATCCGTTGCCGGTCGGGCTCGCGGACGTCGCGGAAGAGTTGACCGGGCGACGGCCGGCCCTGCTCGGCGAGCCGTACGGCGCGGACATGCGCCTGTTCATCAACGAGGGCGGCACGCCGTGCGTGATGTACGGCCCGGGCGACGTGAAGGTCGCCCACAGCGCCAATGAGCACGTGCCCCTGTCCGAAGTCGAGGAGTGCGCCCGGGTCCTGGCGGCGTGGGTCGTCCGGGAGCTCGGGGAGGGGAGCGCGGCTGACGCGTCAGGCGGGCGTGGGACCGGAGACGGCAGCGCGGCGGGCGATGACGAGCAGCGTCGGGACCACGACGAGCGCCGCCCCCAGTAGTCCGAGCGTCGCGAAGCTGGCGGCGGCGACGACCACCCCGGAGCCGAGGCTGGCGGCCGCGGCTGAGCTCCAGATCAGGCCGTCCGTGAGGCCCTGGATCCGCGTCCTCTCGGCCAGCGACAGGTCGTGGGTCAAGAGGGCCGATCCCGCCACGTAGCCGAGGTTCCAGCCGTACCCGAGCAGGAACAGGGCCACGAACAGGATCAGGCCGCCGTCCGGCGGGGCCACGGCCGCGAGCACGGCGGCGAGCGCGCTGACCCCCATCCCGGCCAGGATCACCGGGATCGTGCCGAGGCGATCCGTGAGTCGGCCGGTCAGGGGTGACAACCCGAACATCCCGAGGGTGTGGCCGCTGATCACGACGCCGACCGCGCCGAGGTCGTGGCCGTGAGCCGTCATGTGGAGTGGCGTCATCGTCATGATCAGGGTCATCACGACCTGGACGGTCACGAGCGAGACGATCGCGACCGGCACGTTCCGGCGGCGGAGGACCGCGGCCAGCGACGCCGAGGTCGAGCGGTCGCCGCCCGGCTGATCGTGGCGCGATGACACATCCGCGAGAGCGTACGGGTCCGGGCGCAGGGCCAGGAGCGTCAGGAGCGCGGCGGCCCCGACGAACACCACCGGGACGAGGTACGCGCCGGACAGCTCGGGCAGCCCGAGGGCCACCGCGAGGGCGCCTGCGGGCGCGGCAAGGTTCGGGCCGACCACCGCCCCGATCGTCGCTCCCCAGACCACGATCCCGATCGCCGACGCGCGCCGGTCGGACGGGAACAGGTCGGCGGCGACATAGCGCGAGAGCTGGTTGGACGCGTTGCCGAAGCCGATCAGGACGGTCCCGACCAGGAGGAGCCCGAGGGAGCCGGCAATGATCGCGACCGTCGAGACCAGCGCTCCGACGACCCCGACGCCGTAGCCCGCGGCCAGCCCGACCCGGCGACCGGAGCGGACCATGAACTGGGACAGAACGACCGCGCCGATCGCGGCACCGAGGACCACGGCGGCGCCCGGCGCGCCGCTCCAGGCCGTGCTGCCGGCGATGTGCTGGGCCGCGATCGACGACACCGTCGATGCGGCGATGTGGCCCGTGCTCCCCAGCGCGACGCCGGCCACGAGCGACCAGTGGGTCCGCCGTCGCAGCCGGTTCAGCGTGGAGGCGGGGAGGTCGAGGGCGGCGATCGTCACCGCCGGATGATATGGCGCAGGGCCGACCCTCAATCGAGCCCGAGCGTCATGACCTCGACGACCGGAGACGCGCTTGCTCCGGCCCTGGCGCCGACCATGGCAGGTACGGCTCGCATCGCCTGCTCCGCGGCAACCTCGACGAGGCGACAGATCGCATTTGCCTTGCGCATCTCGTCGGGTCCGTGCGGTGCGACGAGGAGGAGATCCGGGCTGGCCACGACCAGGGCCAGGCCCATCGCTCGCGAGACCGCGACGTTCAGCCGGTGGCCGTCGTACAGGAATGACATCCCCCGGGGCGCGTCATCGACGGACGAGGCGGCCATCGAATAGATCGCGACCGGTGCCTCCTGGCCCTGGAAGCGGTCCACCGTGCCAACACGGGCCGGATTTCCGAGTCGTCTCGTGGCCGCAGCCTGGATCAGCGCGACGTGGGCGTTGTACGGCGCGACGACCACGATGTCGTCGATCCCGAGCTGGCGCGAACGACCGTGGCGATCGACCCACGTACGCCCGAGCAGGTCCTCGATTGCGTCGACGACGACCTGTGCCTCCGCGACCGACGACGAATCGTCGCCGTCGTGGGTGACCGGCAGCCAGCGGATCCCGGTGCCGCCGATCGGCGGTTCGCCGTCGAGCGACTGGCGAGCCGTCGCGGGGTCGGATCCGAGCCGACCCTCGTAGAAGATCTCGGAGATGTAGCCGTTGACGTCGGGATGCATCCGGTACGTCGTCGGCAGGAGCAGGCCGCGCTCTGGCGCAACGGTCATGGCATCGCCGACGAGGTGCTCGAGTGCCGAGGCGCCGGCACCCTCCGGGTGGATGCCCTGGGTGACCTGGGGGAGCTGGTTCGGGTCGCCGAGCAGGACGAGCGATCGCGCGGCGCCGGCCACGGCCAGCGCGTTCGCCAGGCTGAGCTGACCGGCCTCGTCCACGAACAGCACGTCGACCGAGTCGTCCAGGTCGGCCCGGGCCCAGAGCCAGGCCGTGCCCGCCGCGATCGGGAACGAGCCAGCCAGGAGCGGAGCGACGGCGGCTGCGTCGTCGACGACCCGGACTCCGGCCTTCTTCGAGCCGGCCTCCCCGTCGGACTTCTGGACCGCGCTGAACTCGAGGTGCCGTTCGGCGAACGCCTCGGCCGTCGTGTCGAGCAGGTTCGTGATCGCCTTGTGCGATTGGGCCGTGATGCCGACCTTCTTCCCGGCCGCAACAAGCGCGGCGATCATTCGGGCGCCGGTGTATGTCTTTCCGGAGCCCGGTGGCCCCTGGATCGGCAGGACACCGTGGTCGAGATCGAGCGCCAGGCGAATGGCGGCGTCGAGGATCGGCTCGCCCTCCCTGACCAGTGGAGTCGTGGTGGGCATGCCGCCGTGATGCGCGAGGCGCGGTGTTGCCCGGGTGACGAGGTCGCGTCCCGCGCGCCGGTGCTGGAACCGGTCGGCGGGTTCAAACCCGCGCTCGAGGACATCGTCGGCGGCGCGGCGGAGGGCGTCGCGCAGGACATCCACCTGGATCGGCTTGCCCGGGATCAGCGCCGCCGGGTGCCGGTCGAGCTTGGCGGCCGTCCGATGGAGGTCGATCCAGCCGCGCGCGTCGTCGATCGCGACGACGAGCCCCGAGTCGAGGCCATTCTCGCCATCGGGCTCGATCGCCGGCCGGCCGACCCGGATCTTGTGATCCTGGGGCGTGAATCGATAGCGCCGGACGAACCCGCCGCGCCCGCGCTCCTCAAGGTCTGCCTCGAACTCGAGCCCGCCGATACCCTCGCCCGATTCGACGAGGTCGTCGACGCCGAGCTCGTTGAGCCGGTAGAAGTTCCACCATTCGGGCTTTGCGTCGCGGCCGTGCCAGTCGAGGAGCTGGGCGAGAAGCCAGCGGTCGCGTTGCTCCGGGGTCGCAGTCGAGCGGTCGGCGGGAACGCCGATGGTCAGGGCATCGACCCGACGCGCCGTTTCTGCCTGCTGGGCACTCTGCTTCTCGCCCGGCAGTCCGTCGTCGACCGCCGGGCGGTCCATCGGCCAGCCGCGCGCGATCGCCTCGCGCCGGCGGTCCTCGAGCCAGTTCCGGAGCAGCCACGTCGACACGCAGTCGTCGCGGTTGTAGTCGGCGAGGTCGGTGAGGTGCTGGGCGTCGCCGTCGCGGAGCCAGGTCTCATAGGCGACCACCGAGAATCCGGCCTCCGTGACCGGCCCTTCACGAGCCGGGAGGTAGAACTTCTCGATGCGCTTGATCGAGTACGACTCGACCGATGCGCGCACCCCTTGGCGGACGACGTTGTAGAGGTCGACGAGGATGCCGCCGCGAAGGAGCCGATCGACCTCGTCCACACGTGTCGCGTGGCGCTGCATCAGGCGTTTGATCGCTCCGGTCTCGTAGCCGGCGTAGTGGTAGACGTGCATCGTCGGGTCGCGAGCCAGGCGCTCCATGACGAGGTCGATGAAGGTCTCGAACGCGGCCTTCTCACCCGCTCGGTCGTGGCCCCAGAGCGCGCGGTATCCCGCCGAGCCGTCGTCCACCGCGACGACGCCGAGGAGGTACTCGAGCCCGCCGTTCTCCATCCATGGGTCGGCCTCGATATCGAAGAACAGGTCGAGCGGGGATGGCTCCGGCAGGAGCGCGAGGCCACGGCCGGGCTCGTCCGGCACCGGCTCGATCAGCTGATACAGGAGTGTCCGGCCGTCCTCGCCGGCCACCTGGATCCCCGCCTGGAGGCGGAGGCGGTCGAGCGTCCGCGGGTTAAGGTCGGCGACGGCCGTTGCCGGATCGAGCGTTGCGAGGCCGCGTCGGGTCGGCACGCCAGCCTCCTGAAGGCGCTGGGTGGCGGCCCGGGTCATGCCGGCCACGATCGATGGATGGTCGTCGGCGCGGCGCCGGGCCATGCACGATGGGAACCAGGCGCAGACGCGGCAGTGGTCGACCGGATCCGGGTAGGTCGCCGGCGGATCATGACGAACGGCACCGAAGACGCGATCCTCGAACCGGCCGCGCACCGCCCGGTAGAACGCCGCGAAGTCCTCGAGCCGGAGGGTGTGCGTCGCCGAGTCTCCGGTCACGACGTGGATCCGCGCCGGCCGTCGGCCCTGGACCCGCTCGAGCCGGTCCGAGTACACGCACACCTGGAGAAGCGCCGAGCCCTTCACCGACCGCGCCAGCTTCGTGTCCGCGACCTCGTAGTGCCAGTCGCCAAGCTCGGAATCGCCGTCCACGCGGAGCAGGAAGTCGGCGTGGCCACGCCACCGACCATCGAACAGCGTCGCCTGGTAGATCACGTCGAAGCCGTCGCGCATTGCCGCGATCGTGTCGTCCTCGGCGGCGCGCAGGCGCTCCGGCGTCGTCAGCCCGTCCTTCGTCCCGACGTGAACCGACTTGCCCGCTGCACGCAGGCGCTCGAGGTACGCGACCTCGTGCGCGTCGCCGCGTTCCTGGAGCAGGACCACCTCGGGGTCCGTCCGTTGATGTGGCTTTTCCCACATCCCGTCGAGACGGCCGAGCTCGAGGGTGGTCAGATGGCCACACTCGAGGAACCCGACGAGATCCGTGGCGCTGACGACGACGGACCCGTCGGCATGTCTCTGCACGCCCGAACCTTAGCCCGGCCGCGTGCCACCTTGCCTGTCACGGTCTGCTGTCGCGCCTTCGCGGCCGATCGCGGCGTTGCCTTCTGCGGTCCTCACTTACGCACCTGCGGGTGCGCTCGTTGCGGTCCTCGGCGGCGCCTTGCGCTCGACCACGCATGCGCGACGAACGCTGTCGCGCCTTCGCGGCCGGAAGTCCCTCAGGCGGGCCGCAGGCTCCGCCATGTGTCGAGCGCCCACTTCCAGTCCTGCGGGTCGTCGATCTCGACCCGGATCGCCGCTCCGCGACCGCGGACCGCGCTAAACCCCTCGACGGTCGCGACCTCGATCCCGGAGCTCGGGTCCGAGGCAAGCCGGGCCCGGCCGCGGACGACGCCGTCGTCGTGCACGATTGCATCATGTCCGAGATGGCCGGCGACCTGGCGCAGGAACAGGTCGGCCGACATCGGCTGACCACCCTGGGCAGTCTCCACGCCGGCCAGGGTGATGCTCCGGCCGGCCTCGCCGCCGGCCCATTCCTCGGTCGTCCGGGTACTCGTGAACGAGCCCGGCACCGCGAGCACCCAGCCTTCGTGGACGATCGTGACCGGCCGGCGCCGATAGCCGATCGGGGCCTCGCCCTCGGTGGCTGCGCCGCCCACGAGCGCTCCGGCGCCGCGATCGAGGAGCTGGCGCGTCGCCTGGTCGGGGAGTCCGCGGAGCTGGAAGAGCTCGCGCCACTCGCGCCAGGGCCAGGCCATCTCGGGCTCGAGCGGGTAGGCGCGCCGGAGCAGCCCGAGCGCCTCGTCGTCGAGGGCGGTTTCATCGGCGTTGATCGGCGGGCGCCAGCGGACGTCGAGCCAGAGCAGCGAGAGGGCCCGAGTGAGCAGGTACCGCGCATCCATCGCGTCGGCGACCCACGGCCAGACGTCGGCCGCGACGCGTGGATCGGCCAACGCCCGCTCGAGCCAGGCGTCGTCGCGCGGCCCGAGAACCGTTGCAACGGCGCCGTCGAACGTGAAGCGAACGCCCGGCGGCGTCGCCAGATGGAGGCCATCGGCCCGCTGCCGGCGGGCGTCGCGAACCGCCGTCAGCGCCGATCGGAGCCAGCCCAGGTGCCCGCGTTCGGCATCGCGCCGGTCTCCCGAGCCGAGGGCCCCGGTCGGATCGATCGAGCTCTCGGGATCGGCGGTGACCGCGCCGACGGCAACCCGCCCGGCCGCAATCGACGCCGGTGTCGCGAGCGGAGACCAGGTGATCTCGTGCTCGTCGCCCATCCGCTCGAGCAGGCTGACGATGAAGGTGTGGTAGCCGGGGCCGACCGGCACGGTCATCGCGTGGACGGTGATGACGCCGAGCTCGGTGGCCTCGATCCGGATCGGACGGGCGGCCGGATGGAGCTGGATCTCGAGCGCGCCGTCGCCGGTCCGGGTGCCGCGGACGTGGCCGCGGAGGGCGTCGGCAGTGGCGCCGGGCAGCCA
>JALYPW010000151.1 GCA_030856145.1 Chloroflexota bacterium
GCAGCTCCCACCCGGGCGGGCCGCCTCGATCGCGCAGGCGGTCGAGCGCTGGCAGGGCGAGGGCGCCCGGATCGTTCTCGCCAGCGACCAGGCGCCGCGCCTCGCCGAGCTGCTCGAGGAGGCCGGCCACCCGGTCGGTGTCGTCCACGCTCCGGACGCCCCGCCGCGGGGCGCGATCACGGTCGTCGAGCGGAGCCTGAACGGAGGCTTCGAGGGTGGCCCGGACGGCCTCGCGTTCGTGACCGACCGGGAGCTGTTCGGGAGCGTCCGCGTCCGTCGGCCCAAGGCGATGCGCCGGGTCGTGCCGCGCGACATCCTCGAGCGCCTCGTGCCCGGCGATCTCGTCGTCCATATCGATCACGGCGTGGCCCGCTACGAGCAGATGCTTCGGCGCGGCAACAAGGCCGACGGCGAGGACCGCGACTACCTCGAGCTGAGCTTCTCGGGCGCCGACAAGATCTTCGTCCCGGTCGAGCAGATCACCCGGATCTCGCGCTACAGCGGCGCCGAGCACCCCCAGCTGTCCAAGCTCGGTGGCACGGAGTGGCTGCGCACCAAGCAGCGCGTCCGGAAGGCCGTCGCCGATCTCGCCGAGGAGCTCCTCAACCTGTACGCCGCCCGGGCCAATGCGCCCGGTCACGGGTTCGCGCCCGACACCCCATGGCAGCAGGAGATGGAGGCGAGCTTCCCCTACGAGGAGACGCCCGACCAGCTCCAGGCGGTCGTCGAGGTCAAGGCCGACATGGAGGCCGGCCGGCCGATGGACCGGCTCGTCGTCGGCGACGTCGGCTATGGCAAGACCGAGGTCGCCCTGCGGGCCGCGTTCAAGGCGATCCAGGACGGGAAACAGGTCGCGGTCCTCGTCCCGACGACCGTCCTCGCGGCGCAGCACCACCAGACGTTCAGCCAGCGCTTCGCCGCCTTCCCGCTGACGGTCCGGCTGCTGTCGCGCTTCGTGCCGGCCCGCGACCAGGCCACGACGATCGCCGGCCTCACCGACGGCTCGGTCGATCTCGTGATCGGGACCCATCGCCTGCTGTCGAAGGACGTCCGGTTCCGCGATCTCGGCCTCGTGGTCGTCGACGAGGAGCAGCGCTTCGGAGTCGCGGCCAAGGAGCGCCTGAAGCAGCTCCGCCGCGAGGTCGACGTCCTGACCCTGTCCGCGACCCCGATCCCGCGGACGCTGAACCTCGCCCTCGCCGGCGTCCGCGACATGTCGGTGATCGAGACGCCGCCCGAGGATCGGCTGCCGATCCAGACCCGCGTCGCCGAGGCGTCGGCCGGGCTGGTCCGCGACGCGATCCTGCGCGAGCTCGACCGCGGCGGGCAGGTCTTCTTCGTCCACAACCGGGTCGAGACGATCGAGGCCCAGACCGAGCAGCTCCGGCGGATGCTGCCCGACGCCCGGTTCGTCGTCGGCCACGGCCAGATGGCCGAGGGCCACCTCGAGAGCGTGATGATCACCTTTGCCTCGGGCCAGGCCGACGTGCTCGTGTGCACGACGATCATCGAGTCCGGGCTCGACATCCCGAACGCGAACACGATCGTCATCGACCGGGCCGACACGCTCGGGCTGGCCCAGCTCTACCAGCTCCGGGGCCGAGTGGGACGGAGCAGCCGGCGGGCCTACGCCTACCTCCTCTACCGCCGCCGCGAGCGGATGAGCGAGGAAGCCCGGAAGCGGCTCCAGGCGATCTTCAACGCCTCGGAGCTGGGTGCCGGCTTCCAGATCGCGCTCGCCGACCTCGAGATCCGGGGCGCCGGCAACATCCTCGGCGGCGAGCAGTCCGGGCACATGGCGGCGGTCGGGTTCGACCTCTACTCGCGGTTGCTGGCGGACGCCGTCGAAGAGCGCAAGGCGCTCCGCGAGGACCGGCCGGCGCGGGTCGAGCGGCCGCAGGCAGTGCTTGACCTGCCGGTCGAGGCGCACCTGCCCGACGACTACGTGCCGGAGGAGGCCCAGAAGCTCGAGCTCTACCGACGCCTCGCGCGGGCCCGGACCGGCGGTGATCTCGCAGCCTTCCGCCAGGAGCTGACCGATCGCTTCGGCCCCATGCCGGCGCCGGTCGTCCGGCTCGTCGAGGTTGCCGAACTGCGCCTGACCGCCGAGGCCGTCGGGGTCGCCTCGATGTCGCGCGAGGACGGCCAGCTCGTCGTCCGCTTCGGCGAGGGCCTGGCGCGAGCGACGGCGATGCGTCTGCTCGCGGGCGGCGGGCTGCCCGGCGTGAAGCCGTCGGATGTCGCGTTCGCGAGCAACCAGGTCCGGATCCGGTTGCCGCGTGATGCGTCGCGAGCGTGGGGCCTGACCCAGGCGGTGGTGGCGAGGTTGGCGCATGACCCGGCCGTCTGAGCGCCGGCCGGGCCGGACGTCCGTCCGGGGCCTGGGACGAGCGGTCGGCGGCGTCCTGTTCAGCGGACTGGTGGTCGTCGGCTGCGGTGCCCCGCCGCCCGAGCTCACACTCATTGCCGTGCCGACCGCGCCGCCGAGTGATGCCTGCCTTCTCGCTCTTGTCGGTGGCCGGGTGGTCGCGTCCGAGCGATGGGCGATCGCCCTCCAGGACACGACGGGCCGAGTCTCGAAGGTGCTCTGGCCGAACGGGTTCCGCGGCGTCCAGGACGGAGTTCGCCTGGCCCTTGTCGATCGCGACGGACGGGTCGTCGCGCAGGTCGGCGACACGATCTCGTCGGGAGGCGGGTTCGTCGGGCCGAACGGCGACCCAGACAACACGATGCTCGTTTGCGGGCCGATCAAGGTGGTCCAGCCGTGACCGGTCGGGGTGACGCCGCGACGGACGTGACGCTGGCGATCCCCATCGAGTCCGACGATGACCTTCGGGCGTTGCGCGGAGCCCTGCTCGCGGCACGGGCGACCGAGCTGAGCGAGATTCAACGTCGTTCGCAACGCCACGGGCTGGGCTACGGGACAGAGTCCCAGCGCGATTCGATGAGCGAAGAGGTCGTTCAGCTCCGGCGGCGCTGGGCGATGCTTGATCGGTTGCTCGCCGCGCTTGACGAGGCCGTCAAGGCCAGCTGACAGACGCTGTCGCCTTCGCGTCGGCCGGCGTTCGCCGGGAGCGCCAGGGAGCGGGCGGCTACCCTGAGCCGATGAAGCCGTTCACGTTCCTCGCCGACGCGTCCGACGTGACGACCGCTCGCGAGCTCGGTGAACGCGCCCGGATGGCCGAGGACCTCGGGGCCACGACCTTCATCCTGCCCGACCACCTCGTGCCCCAGCTCGCGCCGGTCCCGTATC
>JALYPW010000152.1 GCA_030856145.1 Chloroflexota bacterium
GCCGGTCTCGATCCGGGCTGTAGCGCCATCGTTTTCGTGTGATCCTCGTGAACGCTGTCGGCGGGAAGCGTGTCCGGTCAAGGCTGCGCGCCAGGCGCGCGTTACGACGATCCGGCGTCGTGCTGGGCGTCAATCGGAGCGCCGGGCGCGCGGAACAGCGGCTGAGGGGCGCCGCCAGCGTCCAGCTCCCGTGCGAACGGAAGATCGTGATGAGTCCAGCCGCCGTAGCGCGCGGGAGACGCGCAGCAAACGGCGCTCGGGTGGGCTCCGGAGGACTCGGTGTGCTCGGGTGGGCTCCGGGGGACTCGGTGCGCTCGGGTGCGCTCGGGTGCGCCCAGGAGTACCGCCAATCTCCGCATCGAACCGGAGCCGCCCGACTACGATGGCGCCGATGAGTCGCCGCGCCGTCACCTACTCGACCTACCTCGCGATCGACGAGGTGCTCGCGGCGCAGCGGCCGCTCTCCATCGCGCCCGACGGCCGGCCGGAGCACGACGAGATGCTCTTCATCGTCATCCACCAGGTCTACGAGCTGTGGTTCAAGCAGCTCCTCCACGAGCTGACCGAGGTCCAGCGGACCCTCGAGGCCGGCCACACCGACCGGACACTGCACCTGCTCAACCGGGCCTTGAAGATCCTGAAAACGCTTGTTGCCCAGGTCGATGTGCTCGAGACGATGACCCCGCTCCAGTTCCTCTCGTTCCGGGACCGGCTCGAGAGCGCATCCGGCTTCCAGTCGGCCCAGTTCCGCGAGGTCGAGGCGGTCCTCGGCATGCGCGAGGCGTCGGCGGTGGCCGCCCAACCCGAGGGCTCGGAGGGACGAAGCAGGATCGAGGCCGCCCAAGGTCGGCGCTCGCTGTGGGCCTCGTTCCTGCGCTACATGGCCGCGCGCGGGCACGGACTTGCGGACGACATCCTCGCGCGCGACGTCACGCTCCCGCCCGCGCCGGACGAACGGGTCCAGGACGTCCTGGTCGCGGTCTATCGCGGCGACCCGGACGCAGCCCTCGTCGCGGAGCGCTTCGTCGATCTCGACGAGGGCTTCCAGGAGTGGCGCTACCGCCACGTCAAGATGGTCGAGCGGACGATCGGGACCAAGCGCGGGACCGGCGGCTCGGCCGGCGTCGAGTACCTGCGGAACACCCTCTTCCAGCCGGTATTCCCAGACCTCTGGGAGATTCGCGGCCGGCTGTAGGCGTCCCCGGTCGCTAGGCCATCGTCTCGCACACTGGTCAGTGGCTGCCCGATGATTGCGCGGCGATCTGCTTCGCGAGCTCTTCGAGGAGCTTCCAGGCGATCTCGCTGTCGCCCTGGACAAACGAGCGGAAGTCCCAGACCGTCATGACCCAGGTGTGGAGGTCGGTCTCGGCAGTGACCGTGGCGGTTCGGACACGATCCGAGATCAGGGCGATCGCCCCGAAGTGGCCGCCGGGACCGAGTCGCGCGACCTCCGAGCCGCGGACCGACACGACCGCCTCGCCGTCGGCGATGACGAAGAACCCGATGCCATGGGTATCGCCCTCGCGAATCACGACCGATCCGGCCGGGAACGTCCGTTCGCTGAAGTCCCTGGCGAGCTTCTCGAGATGCTTCCGATCGAGGCTCGCGAGCAATGGGACCTGGCCGAGCGCGTCCACCACATTCGTCGACATGCCGGGATGCTCGCCGCCGACCCGAGGCTTGTCAATGGCCGTTGCGTGGCCCGCGGCAACGTCGGGTCAGAGGTAGCCCTCCGGCACGGGTCCGACGACGTCCATCGCGTGGCGCTCGGCAAGCGCCTCGAGGTCGGCGTCGGTCATGCCGGCCGCGATCCCGGCCGCCAGCTCGTCGAAGTAGCCGACCATCCCGGCGGGCGCGTAGAGGTTGAGCTTGCGGCTGCCCGTCTCGAGCGTCCGGAAGGTGTGAACCATGCCCTGCGGGACGTAGACGAATGAGCCCGCCGGGCAGGCAAACTCGCGACCGTCAAGGTGCATCACGTAGGCACCGGCAAGGACGAAGAGCGATTCGGAACAGTCGCGGTGGACGTGGAGCGGCGGGCCGCCGCCGGGCTCCCGTTCGGCAGTCTCGATCAGCGCGAACAGGCCGTCGGTTGTCGCGGCGTCGGCGTGGACCGTCACGTCGAATCCGCCGACGTCGATGGTCTGCGCTTCACCGGGCAGCAGGACGAGAGCCCCGCCGTCGATCACTCCCACCACGCGCTCCTTCAGTGCTCGGCGGCCGCGTTCTCCGCGACGCGGACGTCGATGATCCGGCGGACGGTCTCGATCGGGATCGGTCGGTCCGCCGGGAACTGGATTGTCCCTTTGCCGGCGAGGTATGGGGTGAGCTCGGCGCCGAGCTCCTGGACCACGGCCTCGCTCGCGGGGAACAGGCTGTGGTGCTTCTTGTACGCGGCGAACGACACGAGGAACTGGCCGCCGTGGCTGCGGAACGCCGGCATCTGGTAGGCGATCGTCTCCGTCGCCATGGGCGCCGCGGCGGCGATCGTCTCGCGGAGCGCCTGAACGGCCACCCGCTGCGTCTCGGTCAGGGTCGTCAGGTAGTCGTCAACGCTGGCGGGGGTCGGCATCCGGGTTTCTCGTGCGGGGCTCGGTCCGATCATGATCCTACTCGGCGGGTCGACGGTGCGCCGAGGCGCGCATCCGGCGGTCAGCGAAGACGTGCCCGAAGAACGATCGCCGCTCCGACGATCGCCACGCCGAAGCCGACGGCCGCAGCCAGGAGCCGCGCCTCAGTGTTGGGCCCGAAGGCGACGGTGATGACCGCGCCAGTCGACGTCGGGCCGGTGAGCGAGGTCTCGCGCGTCAGGTCGTAGACGACGGACCCGACGAGCGCGCCGGCGATCCCAACTGCGGCGATGGCCACAATCGCCACGAGCGACGGGCGCCGCCACGGGGCGACCGCAGTCGCGACAAGGAGCAGCGTCGCCGCGACCGCGATCCAGGCGCCCGGCGCAGGTCCCGGTGCGTAGTCGTGGTCGTACGTCGCGTTGAAAGCAGCGATGCACTGGACATGCGTGACGCCGAGCGGGCCGAGGCAAGCGAGCACCGAGCCGGCGAAGATCAGACCGACGACGAGCGTGACGATCGCCGCAATGACCAGAACCACGCGCGCCATCCGCATGCCCCGACGATCCACGACCGCGTCGCCGACGTCAATGGATGAGAACCCGGCACGCCCACGTCGCCGGGCGGCGTCAGCCGGCAGCTGCGATCTCGCGCTTGCGGCGGCCGACGAACTCGGCGATCCCCTCAGCGGCCGCGCGGTCCAGCGGGGGCGGCTCGAACTCGGCGAGGAGCTGTTTCCAGATCCGGTTCGCCCGCTGGGTCGCCGTCTGCGCCCCGTCGTCGAGCCACGTCTCGTAGTTCCGCCAATCCGACAGGATCGGCCGGTAGAACGCCGTCTCGAAGCGCTCGAGCGTGTGGGCCGAGCCGAAGAAGTGCCCGCCCGGCCCCACCTCGGCGATCGCCTCGAGCCCGAGCGATGCCTCGTCGACGACCACTGGCTGGAGCACCTCGGACATCATCTGGAGGATCTCGGCGTCCACGATCAGCTTCTCGTACGACGCGGTCAGCCCACCCTCGAGCCAGCCGGCGCCCTGGTAGAGCAGGTTGACCCCGCCCATCATCGCGCCCCAGACGGCCATCTCCGACTCGTACGCGGCCTGGGCGTCGACCACCGCCGACGCGGTCGCGTTCGACGACCGCCACGGCAGCCCGTAGCGGCGCGCCATCTGGCCGGACGCGATCGCACCTTTGACGTACTCGGGCGTCCCGAAGGCCGGCGAGCCCGTACGCATGTCGACGTTGGACGTGAACGCGCCATACACGACAGGCGCGCCACGTCGCACGATCTGGGTCAGCGCGACGCAGAACAGCGCCTCGGCGTTCTGCTGGGCGATCGCCGCCGCCATCGTCACCGGTGTCATCGCGCCGGCCAGGGTGAACGGCGTCGCGACCACGGCCTGACCGGCCTCGGCCATCGCGATCAGGCCGTCACTCATCGGGCCGTCGAGGCGGAGCGGCGAGTTCGTGTTGATGATCGTGATCAGCGACGGGTTGGCCGCCAACTCGTCTCGCGAGACCCCCCGGGCCAACCCGACGACCTCGAGCGCGTCCTCGACGACGGTCGCCCCGAAGCCCAGGCAGTGCCACGTCTTGTCGAGCGTCGTCGCGAGGCAGGCGTACATGTCGAGGTGGCGAGTCTCGACTGGCAGGTCTGTCGGCTCGAGCGGGCCGCCGGCCTCCTGGTGAATGACGTTGAGCGTCGAGATCAGCGCGACGTAGTCCTGGAAGTCCTGCCACGTGCCGGGTCGCCGGCCGCGGTCGAGGTCCGTGACGAAGGCCGGGCCGCCGACCGACGAAAAGACGAGGTTCCGGCCGCCGATGACGACGTCCCGCGCCGCGTTTCGGGCGCGGAGCGTGAACTCGGGCGGGGCGGTCGCGATCAGCTCCTCGACGAGGGCGCCGTCCAGCCGAACGCGCCGGTTCGATCGGTCGACGGTCGCGCCCGCCGCGGCCAGCCGGTCGATCGCCCGGTCGCCCAGCACCTCGACGCCGACCTCCTCGAGGATCTGGAGCGACGTCCGATGGATGTCCTCGACATGGTCGGCCGACAGGACCTCGAGCGGCGTGAACGGGTTGGTCAGGGTCCGGA
>JALYPW010000175.1 GCA_030856145.1 Chloroflexota bacterium
ATCTCGGTCCGTTCGATGCCCGGTCGCAGGATCCGCGCGCCCGCGACGTTCGCCAGCCAGACGAGGCGGTGATCCCCCTCGACGGACAGGTGGACCACCCGTCGGCCGCTCGTCCGCTTGACCTCGCGGAGGGGCCCGCCGACCACCACCCGACCGTGATCGACGATCGCGATCGATTCGCACATCGCCTCGACCGTCTCCATCTGGTGGGTCGAGAAGATCAGCGTCCGGTCGTCGTCACGGAGCTCCAGGAACGCCTCGCGCAGGAGCGCCACGTTGACCGGGTCCAGGCCGGTGAACGGCTCGTCCATCAGGAGGACCGGCGGGTTGTGGAGGATCGCCGAGATCAGCTGGATCTTCTGCTGGTTGCCCTTGCTGAGCTCTTCGGCCTTACGCTCGGCGAGATCGGTCACGCGGAAACGATGGAGCCAGGCGAGGGCGTCGCGCCGGGCGATGTCGCGCGGCACGCCGTGGAGCGAGGCGAAGAACACGAGCTGGTCGAGGACGACCATGCGCGGATACAGCCCACGCTCCTCGGGCAAGTAGCCCCAGGTCGCCCGCGGCAGGGACCGCGTGTCGGTGCCATCCCAGACCACCCGGCCGGCGTTCGCGGCGAGGACTCCGAGGGCGATCCGCATCGTCGTCGTCTTGCCCGCGCCGTTCGCCCCGAGGAAGCCGAAGATCTGGCCGCGCGGGACCTCGAAGGTCAACCCGTCGAGGGCCACGACGCGACCGAACGTCTTGTGGAGGTCGTCGACGAGGAGGCTCACCGGCCGAGCATAGCCCGGGTCAAACCGACCCGCGCCCGGACGATGGTCCCGGGAGATGCGATGATGACCCCGTGACTGATACCCGGGTTTCCCCTGATTCGAGCGTGGGCGAGGCCGGTGCGACGCCCACGGGCTCCCCGACTGCGCCCCTGAAGATCCACGCCGAGCGGGCCGCCCGGACCCTCGCCATCGACTGGGCCGACGGCCACGCCACGGTCTACGACTTCACCGCCCTGCGTTGGCTGTGCCCGTGCGCCTACTGCCGGGGCGAGGCCGGGCTGCCGGGCTGGCTTGACAGCGCCCCGACCCTGACCGACGAGCAGACCCGGATGACCGACATCCACCTCGTCGGCAACTACGCGGTGTCGCCCCACTGGGGCGACGGCCACTCGACCGGCTTCTACACGTACGCCCTGCTCCGCGACCGCTGCCCGTGCCCCGTCTGTACGGCACGTCGCAGCCAGGCAGGCCACCAGCACGACTGAGGGAGATCACATGATCGTTGCCACGACCCCGTTCATCGCCGGCCACCGCATCACCGAGACGAAGGGCCAGGTCTTCGGGCTCGTCGTCCGCAGCCGTGGCCTGTCGGGCAACCTGATCGCGAGCCTGCGCTCGATCGGGGGCGGCGAGATCAAGGAGTACACGTCGCTCCTCGAGGACACCCGTCGCCAGGCGCTCGATCGCCTCGTCAAGAACGCGACCCTGATGGGCGCGAACGCGGTGATCTCGATGCGCTTCGACAGCTCCGAGATGGCGACGACGATGACCGAGATCGTCGCCTACGGCACAGCCGTCGTGATCGAGCCCGACGCGTCCGCCCAGCCCACGACCGAGTAGGCCGATGCTCAGCGCGACCACCCGCCTTGCCATCGCCGTCGTCGCGACCCTGATGCTCCTCGGCGGGCTAGGCGCGATCGCCGTTGGCGGCGCCCTCGGCGCTTCCGGCCTGTGGCTCGTCGTCGGCGGCGCCGTCGCCCTGGTCGCCCTCGCCGTCGAGCGCAATCGCTACCGTTCCGAGGCGGCCGAGTCCTCGTTCGAGTCGGCCGGCCCCGGTGGCGGCGAGCCGACCCGCGAACTCGACGCGCGCTTCCAGGCGAGCGCCGAGACGTTCGTCGACCCGACGACCAACACGACCATGCGCGTCTTCGTCGATGGCCGGACCGGCGAGCGGCGCTACGTCGCCGAGGCCTGAGCGGGTCGTCCGGAGCCTCAACAGACGCGTGATATTCTCGCCGGCCCGAACGGCGTCGAAAGCCGGCCGGCAGCCAGGAGCGCGACCCAGTCACCGATGACGGACACCATCCGAGCGACCTCCGCCGCGTCGCCCGCCCGGCGACCCGGGTCAGCCCGATCGGCCACGCCCGGAACCGCGTCCGCGTCGAAGAGATCGAGTTCGGCCGGCCGGGCCGGCAAGGGCCGGCTCGCCAACCCGTACATCAACCGTGAACTGTCCTGGCTCGAGTTCAACGCCCGCGTCCTGCACGAGGCTCGCGACGAGCGCAATCCGCTGATCGAGCGCGTCCACTTCCTGACGATCTTCGCCAGCAACCTCGACGAGTTCTTCCAGGTCCGGATTGCCGGCCTCCGCCAGCAGGTCGCGACCGGCTCCACCTCGAGGGCGCCCGACGAGCGGACTGCCGCCGAGCAGATCGCCGCCGCGCGGACCCGCGTCCTGGAGCTCGTCGCCGACCACAGCACCGCCTGGGCGGACATCCGCAAGGCACTCGCGACCAACGGGATCGACGTCGTCAAGTACACCGCGGTCGCCGAGCATCACGCGACCCTCCGGCAACGGTTCATCGACGAGATCTACCCCGTCCTGACTCCACTCGCGGTCGATCCCGGGCATCCCTTCCCGTACATCTCGACCCTGAGCCTCTCGATCGCAGTCGGGCTGGTGGATCCCGAGACGGGCGAGAACCACTTCGCCCGGGTCAAGGTGCCCCAGATCCTGCCCCGCCTCTACGAGGTCGAGCCCCACCGCTTCGTCCTCCTCGACCAGATCATCGAGGCGAACCTGGACCTGCTGTTCACCGGGATGGAGATCGTCGAGCACCACCTGTTCCGGGTCACCCGCAACGCCGATCTCGCGATCGAGGAGGACGAGGCCGACGACCTCCTCATGGCGATCGAGGAGGAGCTCCGGCGGCGCCGGTTCGGCGAGGCGGTCCGGCTCGAGGTCGAGCGCTCGATGCCGGCCAAGACCCGGGCGCTCCTGCTCCGCGGCCTTGGCCTCCAGGACGACGATGCCTACGAGATCAAGGGCATGCTCGACCTGACCGGCCTGCGTGACATCGTCGAGCTCGACCGGCCCGACCTCAAGAGCGTGCCCTGGACGCCGGTCACGCCGCCCCGTCTCGTCCCGCCCGACGAGGACGAGCCGGCCGACGTCCTGGCGGCGATCCGGGCCGGCGACGTTCTCGTCCATCACCCGTACGAGAGCTTCGCGACCTCGGTCGAGCGGTTCATCGGCCAGGCGGTGGACGATCCCGAGGTCCTCACGATCAAGATGACCCTGTATCGGACGTCGGGCGACTCGCCGATCGTGCGCGACCTGATCCGGGCCGCCGAGCGCGGCAAGCAGGTCGTCGTCCTGGTCGAGATCAAGGCTCGCTTCGACGAGGAGGCGAACATCGTCTGGGCGCGCAAGCTGGAGCAGGCCGGTGCCCACGTGGTCTACGGCCTGGTCGGGCTGAAGACCCATTCGAAGACATGCCTGGTCGTCCGGCGCGAGGGCTCCGGGCTGCGCCGCTATGTCCACATCGGAACCGGCAACTACAACCACCGGACGGCCCGCCTGTACACGGACCTCGGCCTGCTCAGCTGCCGGCCGGAGCTCGGCGCCGACGTGACCGACCTGTTCAATGTCCTGACGGGCCTGTCCCGCCAGCGCACGTTCCGGCGGCTGCTCGTCGCGCCGCACAGCCTCCGTTCGCGGTTCCTCGAGCTCGTGGAGCGCGAGATCGACCACGCCGCAGCCGGCCAGGCGGCGCGGATCGTCGTCAAGCTCAACGCCCTCGTGGACCAGCCCTCGATCGAGGCGCTCTACCGGGCGTCGCAGCACGGAGTCCGGGTTGACGTCATCGCCCGCGCGGCGTGCTCGCTGCTGCCCGGGGTGAAGGATGTTTCGACCGGGATCACTGTCCGCTCGATCGTCGGCGAGTTCCTCGAGCACTCCCGGATCTGGGGCTTCGAGAACGGCGGCCAGGCCGAGTGGTACATGGGCTCGGCGGACCTCATGGATCGCAACCTGGACCGGCGGGTCGAGGCGATGGTCCCGGTCGAGGATCACGACGCGCGCGCCCGGATCGCCGAGATCATCGACGTGATGCTGTCCGACGATCGGCGTTCGTGGGAGCTCGGACCGGATGGTCGCTGGCAACGGGTCGAGGACATCAGCGGCCGGCCCGGCACGTGCGATACGCACGAGGAGCTCAAGACTCGAGCCGTGGCCTCGGTGACGGCGGCCACGACCCCGCATCGCCCACGAGCCGGCATCGGTTCGCTGGATCCCCGGGCATGACGACGACGAACCGCTCGGGCAGGCCGATCGAGATCGAGCTGAAGTACCGGGTGCTCGATGCGACCGCCGGCGACCGCTATCTCGCGGCCGGCGAGCTCGCCGGCTTCCGTCCGGCGTCGGCCGTGCGATCGACCCAGGTCGAGGATCGCTACATCGACACGGCCGATGGGGCGATGGCCCGGGCCGGGTTCGCGGCTCGGCTGCGCCAGACCGCCAAGCACACGATCATCGCCGTCAAGTCGTCGGCCCGGCGGGTCGGCACGAGCAACGTCCACCGGCGCGAGGAGCTCGAGGGACCAGCCGATCGAACTGCCCACCCGCGCGATTGGCCAGCGTCGGACGCGCGGTCGCTCCTCCTCGAACAGTGCGGCGACGCGCCCCTCGTCGAGGTCGTCACGATCCGCCAGCTCCGACGGAAGCGAATCCTCGAGCTGGACGGAACGTCGGTCGAGCTGAGCCTCGACGAGGTGGACGCGGTGAGCCGAAGCCGGGTCGTCGGCCGATTCGTCGAGCTCGAAGTGGAGCTCATGAGCGGCGATGAAGCTCGCCTGGCGGCGATCGATGCCGTCCTGGCCCAGGACCCGGGTCTCGCCCCGGCCGACACCTCAAAGCTCCAGTCGGCACTCCGGGCCGTGGCCGCGGCCGAGCCGAAGAAGGGCCGCCGGGCGACCCTGCTCGCCCCCACCGACGAGGACCCGGCCTCGATCCAGGCGCCGGCCCAGCCGCCGATCGCCGAGATCGTGGAGGCGGTCCTGGCCGAGATCGAGGCGAGCGGGGCGGCCGACGACGAGCCCCCCGACGAGTCCGATGGCCCGGCCGACCGTGGGGCCGGCGAACCGGCGGCGACCGCTGGCCCGACACCGGCGCCGGGCGTCGAGGCTGACCACGCGAGCGGCGCCGACGTCGCGACGGCAGCGTCCGACGGAGGTGACGCCAGGTCTGTCTCCCGGCGCAAGAAGACGAAAGCCGCGGACGCGCCAGATCCCGCCGAGGCCGAGCGGCCGCGCCTCGTCGTCGGCAAGACGCCAGGTGTCGTCGCCGACGACCACGTCGCCGAGGCCGGTCGGAAGGTCCTTCGATTCCACCTCGCCAGGATGATGGCCCGCGAGGCCGGCACCCGGTCCGGAGAAGACGTCGAGGACCTCCACGGGATGCGGGTCGCTACTCGCCGCCAGCGGGCGGCCTGGCGCGTCTTCGGCGACGCCTTCCGGCCGGGCCGGACGAAGTCCCATCGCTCGCGCCTGCGCGACGTCGCCGCCCGACTCGGCGCGGTCCGCGACCTGGACGTCCTGCTCGAGGCGGCCGACGCGTACCGGGCGGATCTCGCGGTCGGCGAGCAGCGCGCCCTGGAGCCCCTCCTCAGCGC
>JALYPW010000180.1 GCA_030856145.1 Chloroflexota bacterium
CCCCGCCGGTCCGACGGTCCCACGCGATCGTCCAGTCGTGGAGGGCGAGCCGGAGCATGGGCAGGTCCTGGTCGTCGGGCGGCGGCGCCGGCAGCCGTTCCAGGACGCCGCCGAGCTCGTACCCGAGGTAGCCCACGAGGCCGCCGAGGAACGGCGGGGCGTCGGGCAGGCCGCGATGACGGGGCGGGTCGGCCGCGGACAGCCGGCCGATCAGCAGGCGTGCCACCGCGAACGGATCGCCGCCGACCGCCGGCTCGGCGAGGACCGCGACCGGATCGGCCGACAGGTACGTCCAGCGCGCGTTCCGGCCGGGGCGGGCGCTTTCGAGAAGGACCAGGCCGGGCAGGTCCCGGAGCGCCTCGGCGATGTCTATCGGGCGGGCGTCGGCGATCTCGGGCAGCGGCTCGAGCCGGACGGAGCGGGACGCTGACGCGGAACGGTCGCCCACGACGTGGATCACCCGGCGATCATAGGGATGACGCGCCCGGCACGGGTCCGGGCGGTTCGGCGCCAGGTTCGGCGCAGGTGCGGCACCAGCCGCGCGAACGACAGCCAGCCGCGCAAACGACAGGAGGCCCGACGGGTGCGAGCACGAGACCTCGGGATCGTCATCGGTCGGGGGCGGCCGGGACCGGCCAATGCGATCACCGATGTGGCCGGCGTACGGGTCGGGCACGCCACGATCGTGGGCGGCGACGGTCCGCTCGTCGTCGGCACGGGCCCGGTCCGGACCGGCGTCACGATGATCGTGCCCCACGACGGCGACGTCTGGACCGAGCCCGTCTACGCCGGCAGTCATCGCCTCAACGGCAACGGCGAGCTGACCGGCCTCGAGTGGATCCGCGAGGCGGGTCACCTGACCGGGCCGATCGGGATCACGAACACCCACTCGGTGGGCGTCGTCCGCGACGGCATCATCCGCAACGCCGTCCGGACCCTGCCGTTCGGGACGTCGTACTGGGCGCTGCCGGTGGTCGGGGAGACGTGGGACGGGCTGCTCAACGACATCGACGGCTTCCACGTCAGCGCCGACCACGTCGACGAGGCCCTGGCGGACGCGCGCGGCGGACCTGTCGCCGAGGGCGGTGTCGGGGGCGGGACGGGGATGGTCTGCCACGAGTTCAAGGGCGGGATCGGGACCGCATCACGGGTCGTCGACGAAGGGTCCGGCGGGTTCACGGTCGGCGTCCTCGTCCAGGCCAACTACGGCCGGCGCGACTGGCTCCGGATCGATGGCGTCCCGGTCGGCGAGGCGATGCCGGTCGAGGATGTCCCGAGCCCGTACAGCGCCGTGGTGGATGACGACTCCCCGCCGACGGAGGCGCCTCCGGGCTCGGGCTCGATCATCGTGATCGTCGCCACCGACGCTCCGCTCCTGCCCCACCAGTGCGAACGGCTGGCCCAGCGGGCGGGGCTCGGGATCGCCCGGATGGGCGGCACGGGCGCCCACTCGAGCGGCGACCTGTTCCTGTGCTTCGCCACCGGCAACCGGATGCTGCCGAGGACCTCGTTCCGGGGCGACCCACGGGTCACGGTCGACATCCGGGTCCTGAACGACTTCGCGATCAGTGCCCTGTTCGACGCGACGATCGAGGCGACCGAGGAGGCGATCGTCAACGCCCTAGTCGCGGCGGCCACGATGACCGGTCGTGACGGGATCACGGCTCACGCCCTGCCCCACGACCGGCTGCTCGAGACGATGGCTCGATTCGGCCGCCCGGCGGGGGTGGTCGCGTGACGGCCGACTCTGGACGGCCGCGCCTGGACGCGGCGATCCGCCCGGCCACGGACGACGATCTCGGGGCGATTCGGGCGATCCTGGCCGGCCACGACAATGACGGCCCGGTGGTCGTCGCCGACATCGTCGGTCCGTACATGCGCTACCTGATCTCGCGGGGCCGGACGTTCATCGCCGAGGTTGGTCAGGAGGTGGTCGGCTTCGGTGCCGCGGCCGACACGGGCCGCTCGATCCACCTCGCCGACCTCTTCGTTCATCCCGATCACCTCGGCCGCGGCCTCGGCCGATCGCTCCTCGCCGCGGTGCTCGCTGGGGACGGGCCCCGGACGACGTTCGCGTCCGAGGATCCGCGGGCGCTGCCGATCTATGTCCGGGCCGGGATGACACCACTCTGGCCGAGCCTGTATGTCCAGGGCGCGGCCGGGCTCCTGCCACAACCCGGCGGCCTGACGGCCCGCGATTCGAGCGCCGACGCGCTGCGCGATCTCGAGCTCGCCTGGACCGGCCACGATCGGACCGACGACCATCGCTACTGGGCAACGATGCCCGGCGCCGACACGTTCACGATCCACGACGGCGGCCAGGTGGTCGCGTTCGGCCACGCCCGCAACCGGCAGCTCGTGACGACCCGCGTGCTGGACCGGCTCGTCATCCACCCGGACGCCGATCCGGCCGCGACGACGATCGCGGCCATGGCTCGCGCGGCGGGCGAGGGCGACGTGCTGGTCTGCCTGCTCGGGCCGCATCCAGTGCTCCGGCCGCTGCTCGACGCGGGCTTCCACGTCGTGGATCGCGATCAGTTCATGGCATCCGATCGCGATCTGGTTGACCCCGAACGCCTCGTGCCGAGCCCCGGGCTGCTTTAGACCCTAGACGGCGGCCGGGACGGGCTTCTCGATCGGCATGCCCACCATCGATCCCCACTCGGTCCACGAACCGTCGTAATTGCGGACCCGCTGGTAGCCGAGGAGCTCGTGGAGCACGAACCACGAGTGGCTCGAGCGCTCGCCGATCCGGCAGTAGGCGACGATGTCCTTGTCGGGCGTCACGCCCTTCGCCTCGTACAGGTCCGCGAGCTCGTCGTGACTCTTGAACGTGCCGTCCTCGCGAACTGTCTGGGCCCATGGGATCGACGCGGCGCCGGGGATGTGGCCGCCCCGCTGGGCGGATTCGGACATGCCCGGAGGGGCGATCACCTCGCCGCTGAACTCGGCCGGTGAGCGGACGTCGACGAGTGCAAAGTCGCTCGCCCCGAGACGCGGCAGGATGTCCGACTGGAACGCGCGGAGGCTGAAGTCGGGCTCGGGCAGGTCGTAGGTCGTCGCCGCGGCCGACGGCGCGTCGGTCGAGAGGGGCAGGCCGTTGTCGAGCCAGAACTTGCGCCCGCCGTTGAGGATCCGGACGTCGCGGTGACCGAACAGCTTCAGCTGCCAGTAGGCCCAGGCGGCGAACCAGTTGTTGTTGTCGCCGTAGAGCACGACCGTCGTGTCGGGTCCGATGCCCGACGCGCCGAGGAGTTCCGAGAACTCCTCGCGGCTGGCGATGTCGCGACGAACGCCGTCGGCGAGCTGGCTGGTCCAATTCCAGCCGACCGCGCCGGGCAGGTGGCTCTGGTCGTAGGCAGTCGTGTCGACGTCGACCTCGACGAAACGGACTGTGGGGTCGTCGAGGTGGGCCTTCGCCCAATCCGAGTCGACGAGGACGTCGGTGGCGTATCCGGGAACGGTCATCGGGATGCTCCTTCGGGGCGTGGCGACGGGCGGAGTGGCTGAGGTTCGCGGGCGCCGATCAGTCCGATCGAGCCCGCTCCAGACACGCCCAGCTCACGGTCAGCCCTCTCCCGTCGCTCGATCGAGACGGCTGAACGCGGCAAGCCGCTCGCGGCAGGCGGCGGCCTCGCGCTCCGCCTGGCGGACGATCCATGGGTCGACGCGACTGCTGTCCTCGATCTCGATCGTCGCGCCGTACGGCCCGTCCGCGAGGACGATCCCGGAGCTGTTCCGGTAATCGGACAACCAGTTGGCCTGGAGGCCGATCGCGACGTCCGCCACGACCGCGGCCGGGAACAGCCAGTCGAGGTGGGTCGCGTTCAAACGATCGATGACGTCGGCCAACCGGATCGGACGACCACGCTCGAGGCGGGCGAGCAGGGCGATCACCCGGTGGGTCGTGAACGGGTCCCCGGACTCGGCGATGACGGGCGGCGCAAGCGTCGGCTCGGGCAGGCCGACCGGCGCGGGAC
>JALYPW010000199.1 GCA_030856145.1 Chloroflexota bacterium
CCGCTGAGCCCGGCCGCAGGGGAGGCCGACACCACGTTCGCGGATGCGGATCCTCAGCGGCCGAGGACATCGGCGATGGCCGCTCGCAGATCCGTCCATCGGAACAGGTAACCGAGCTCGAGAGCCCGCGACGGCACGATCCGCCGGCTGCCAAGGGCGAGGATCGACGAGTCCCGCATCACGAGCCGGATCAGCGCGGCCGGGACATGCAGCCACGATGGCCGGCGGAGCGCCAGCCCGATCGCCGCCGCGACGTCGGTCTCGCGCACGGGCACCGGCGAGACCGCATTGAGGGGTCCGTGCGCGCGCGCATCGTCGATTGCCAGCGTGACGAGGCCCACGACGTCGTCGACGTGGACCCAGCTCATCCATTGCCGCCCGGATGCCAGTGGCCCTCCAAGGCCGACACGGAACGGAAGGGCGAACAGGCGCATGGTCATGTTGTTGGCGGCGAGCACGAAGCCGATCCGGGTGATCGCGACACGAACGTCGAGACCAACGGCCTCGCTGGCCGCCGCCTCCCAATCCGCGCACAGCCGGCCGAGGAATCCGTCTGTCGATACCGAGGCCTCGGTCGCCGGGACCTGATCGCGGCCCTCGTACCCGTCGGTGCCGGACGCACTCACGAGGACCCGCGGACGCCGTTCCGGTGGTAGCGCCCGGATGGCGTCGACGATCGCGCGCGTCGGCCCCAACCGGCTCGCCCGGATCGCGCGTCGACGTCCTGCCGTCCAGGGCCATGGCCCGACCGGAACGCCCGTCAGGCCGATGACGGCATCGACGCCATCGAGGCATCGAACGAGCCCGGCGGAGTCGTCCAGCGACCAGCCCACGACGCGCCCGGCAATCGGGCCGCGCCCGCGCGCTCGATCCGGGTTGCGGCTGAGCACAACCACGTCATCGCCACGTTCGACGAGCGCCGCAGCGAGTCGCCGACCGATGTGTCCAGCGCCTCCAACGATCACGATCCGGCGGGTCACGCCCTGCTCCCGAGGATCACGAGGCGGCGCGGCCAAAGACGAAGCCCCTCACCCACGGCCCGAGGCCGCGCTCGTCCAGGAGCTCCAGACCCGCGCTGTCCGCCGACCGCAACCAGTCGTCGCGATCGGAAAAGTGCCACGCCCCTGGTCCGAACGCCAGCACGTTCGCGCGGTCGCGGAGGTGCTCGACCAGGACCAGCCGTCCCCCGGGTGCCAGCGCGGAGCGCGTTGCCGCGAACAGGGACCGGCGCTCCTGGTCGTGGGTTTCGTGGGCGCTCATCAGCAGGAACACCGTGTCAACCGAAGCGGAGTCGACGACCGCCGGAAGACCGGCGACGGGGACGCTCTCGCTCGCCGGCGGAAACGCGGCTCTAGCCAGTCGGAGCGCGGCCGCGTGGGTCCGGGACGAGTCGAAGACATCGATCGCGCTGCCCCGTCCCGGGAGTGTGGCCCGCAACGTTGCCGTCGAGTCGTCGAACCCGGTCGTCAGGTTCAACCAGCGCGCCGAGTCGGTCCCGACGGACCGGATCCAGGCCCACCGTTCGGGGGCTTCCGGCCCGAACACTCGCCAGGTCACGAGCACGGCCGCGGACGTGGCGACGAGCGCTCCGAGGCCCGCCAAGCCGACCCCGATCCGCAGGGCATCCGGCAGGTTGCCGATCGAGACCGAGCTGAGGATGGCGACGACGCCGATCGCAGGGCCAGCGACGAACGACGAACGATTGAACGAGATGACGTCACCAGGCCGAACCGGCCCGGCACCTCCGTCGGATGGCGCACGGGCGGTCGGCGATGTGGACGAGGCGGTTCGACCGGCTCGCTGCCAGCCGACCATCGCAGGGATCGCGAACCCGACGACGTTCAAGCCGCCATGGATCGCCGCCATCGCCGGGATGTCGAGGAATGGGATCCCGAAGGTCGTCCCCGTAGCGTACCCCGCCGCGAGCGGCATGGTCACGAAGAGGGTCGCGCCTGCGATCGCCAACCCGGAGCGCGCCGGCCGATCGCCGACACCGCGCGAGATCGTAATCGTCGCGTATCCGATCCCGATGCCAGCCATCGCAACGAGCACGGCACCGATCCAGCTCATGAGCGGAAAGCCGAAGAACCCGAGGGCGGTCAGCGGCGTGCCTGCGATCAGCCCAGCGACGAGGGCGTGCAGGAGGATGCCGGGCCGCCGCCGGGCCGCCAGCGATCCGGTCAGGGTCAGGACAAACCCCGCGACGTGGAAGTGGACAGCGGTGAGCAGCACGATTGTCCGATCGAAGCCGAACGGTTGAACGGCCGCCCGATCGAGCACGAGCCACGTGGCGCCGACCGCGAGAAACCCTGTGGCGGTGGCCGCACCGAGGCGCCAGGGCTCGGCCAGGATGCGGCCCTGGAGAAGGTCGCGGAGGAAGCTGCGGGCCGCCACGAGCGCTCCGCCGGCAACGACGAGCCACCACGGCGTGGCGAGGATCGTGGCGACCGGCCCGCGTCCGACGACGAGCGCGAGCACCGCCAGGCACGCCGCCAGCCCGATCGCCGCAATGCGTCGCGGCCCGAGCGTGGGACCGTCAAGCATGAGCCCGATCGCGATGACCAGGCCCAACGGAACGGCGCTGGCAAGGGCGAGGCCGAACAGCACCTCGATCATCATGCCCGACACCACCGCAGGTCCCGTCGCCCAAATCCACCGGGAGCGGGGAGCCCTGCCGGATCGACCAGTCGTCGAAGCGCGTGGTCGGCAGGAGGTCGACGGGCAGGCTGTCGGCGGCCGGCAGCGGTTCGACGATCCCTTCGGCGAGGATCTGGACCTGGGCACGGGAGAGGAGCGGGATGGTCATCACGGCTTCGGCGACGCCAGCGACGGCCCGCTGCATGGCGATCGGTAGCGGGATGAACCACGGGCGTTGCCCCGCCACGTCCGCGACGCGACGGATGGCCGCCGACAGGGGCAGCTCCTCCGGCCCGAGGACCGCGAACGTGCGCCTCGACAGCCGGTCGTCACCGATCGCTGCCGCGATCAGGACTCGGGCGACGTCGTCGACCGCGACCGGTCGGACGAGCCGACTCCGGAAGCCGACCAATCCGAAGATCGGGAAGGTGTGAAACGCACGGCTCAGGTGATCGAGCATGTGGTCGCCGCGCCCATGGATCACACCCGCCTTGAGGATCGTCCAGTCGAGGCCGGAGTTGCGGACAAGTTCCTCGGCCGCCCACTTCGACTCGTGGTAGCCGAATCCGCAGTCGGGCCCCGCCCGCAGGAAGCTCAGCATCACGATCCGCCGCACGCCAGCCTCCCGGGCCGCGGCGACGACCGAGCGCGTGTACTCGACGTGGACCACGGGATACGTCTGCGACCCGATCTCGCGATTGATCCCGGCGCAGTGGCCCACGGCGTCGCAGTCGGCGAAGGCCGTTCCGGGGTCGTCGACGCGGCCGAGGACGACGGCGACGTGGCCGGCGGCCCGGATCTGCGTCGCGACGCGGCGCCCGACGAAGCCGGTCCCGCCCGTGACCGCGATCGTCATGACCGCGGCCGCTGTCGTGGTCAACGTCGGATCCTCCCGTGCTACCCTGACATAGCAA
>JALYPW010000216.1 GCA_030856145.1 Chloroflexota bacterium
GGAGCCGGAGCGTCGCCTCGGTGATGATCCCGAGCGTCCCCTGGGAGCCGACGAACAGGTGGGTCAGGGCGTAACCGGCGACGTCCTTCACGGATCGGCCGCCGGTCCGGATGACCCGGCCGTCGGCCAGGACGACCTCGAGCCCCAGGACGCTGTCCCGGGTCTGGCCGTACTTCACGCAGCACAGGCCCCCGGCATTCGTGCCGAGGTTGCCGCCGATCGAACAGATCTCGTAGCTCGCGGGGTCCGGAGCGTAGAACAGCCCCTCCGCCGCGACCGCTGCCTTCAGGTCCGCGTTCAGGATCCCGGGCTGGGTCACGACCACGAGGTTCGCGCGGTCGATGTCGAGGACGCGGTTCATCCGGGTCAGGGCGATCGTCAGCCCGCCTTCGATCCCGGCCGCACCGCCGGACAGGCCGGACCCGGCACCGCGCGGCACGACCGGGATCCGGTGCTCGGCGGCGAGCCGGACGAGGGCCGAGACGTCGGCGGTCGTCTCCGGCAAGGCGACCGCGAGCGGCAGGCCGGCGTGGAGGTAGGCCGTCTCGTCGTTGCGGAACGCCTCGCGGTCGGTCGGGTCGTCGAGGAGTCGGAGGGTCGGCAGGGCGTCGCGGATCGCGGCGATCAGGCGTTCTCCGCGCGCCTCGATGCCGTCGCCTTCGTCCGCCGCGATCGACCCGCTCGCCTCGATCGTCGCCATCCCGCCAGTCTATCGGCGGGTCGACCGATCCACACCGGGAACGTACGATGCGGGCGTGTCCCGTCTCCGCCGCGCGAACCCGGGCTGGCTGCTCGCTCTCGCCGTCCTCCTGGTCGTGCCCACGGTCGTCGGTGTGGGGCAGTTCGGCGCGGGCACGGCGATGGCGTCCGCGGCGACAACTGCCGGGCCTCCCACCGGCGCGGCCCCGACTCCGGCGTCGCCGAACGGTGCCTCGCCGGGCGCGTCGGGCTCCGCGCCGTCCGCATCGCCTCCCATCGACTCGACCGCGCCGCCGCCATCGACCGGTCCGATCGGTTCGGCGCCGCCGACGGCCGATGGGATCGTGCCCGGGGCCGTCAACGCCACCAGCATGGCCCTGACCGCCGAGTACGACGCGACGGTCCGGCTCGACTACGGGACCCGCAGCTTCCTGGTCAGCTCGACGATCACGATCGTGAACACGTCGGGCAAGCCGATCGATCGGCTCGAGCTGAACACGATCGCCGCCCGCCTCGGCCGGCTGACCGTGACCCTCGCCCGATCCGACGGCCGGGCGGTCTCGGCCACGGTCAAGGACCAGACGATCAGCGTGCCGCTCGGCGGGGTCCTCCAGCCCGGCGCCCGGGTCGTCGTGCGGATCGATTACCGGTCGACCCTGCGCAGCGACCTCGCGGGCTCGAACTGGCTGTTCACCCGGGTCAACGGAATCCTCCAGGCTCACCGTTGGCTGCCGTGGATCAGCCGATCGACCGCGTTTACCCGCCCGAACCACGGCGATCCGTTCGTGACTCCGGTCAGCCCGCGCGTCCGGGTCACGATCGTCAGCGACCGCATCCTCCGCTGGGCGACCACCGGCGAACAGGTCGGCGGGACCGGGACGACGAAGATCTTCGAAGCACGCAACGTTCGCGATTTCGCGATCACCGGGGCGCCCGACTACCGTCTGACCTCGGCAACGGTCGGCGGCGTGGTGATCCATGTCTGGGGCCGGCCGGGGTTCGCGACGTCGTCGGTGATGGCGGCCGCGAAGTCGGCGCTGGCGAAGGAGGCGGCGCTGCTCGGGCCGTACCCTTACAAGACGTACGACCTCGCTCAGACCGGCGGTGGCTACGGGATGGAATCACCGGGCATGACGTGGATCCCGGGCGGAGCGGGCAGCCTCACGTATCTCGTGGCTCACGAGACCGCCCACCAGTGGTTCTACGGAATTGTCGGCAACGACCAGGCCCGCCAGCCCTTCGCCGACGAGGCCGCAGCCGACTTCGTCGCGCGCTACGTCACCGGCCTGCGCCGGTCCTCGCGCTGCGCGACCGCCCGGCTCGATCTCACCATCTACCAGTACTCGAACACGTGCTACTACGAGGCGATCTACATCCAGGGCGGCAACTTCCTCGACGACACCCGCAAGCGCATGGGCAACACCGCATTCTGGGCGGGGATCCGCGATCACCTCGCGACGTACCGGTTCAAGTTGACGACGACGAAGGCGCTCCTCGACACCCTCGACGAGCACACCTCGCTGGACCTCGTCCCCCGCTACGAGCCGCGGTTCCCCTCGTTGTACTGAGGGCGGTCTCGCGTCGTCTCTCGCGCCGATCGTCCGGAATCGAACGCCGCGCGAACTCAACATGCGTCCCGCCCGATCCGCCGATGTCGGAGTCCGATTTCGGAGTCCGACTTCGGAGTCCGATGTCGGAGCGCCTTGTGGCATGAAGGTGATCGCCGACGCCGTTCGGTTTCGGACGATCTCGCCCGCCATCAGATCTCTCTGATCCGTCGGTCGGCGGCGAGCGCCTGGGGCATCTGTCGGAAACCCGCCGGCAGGATCGGACGCCAGGCGCGCCAGCCAGCGGCCAGCCAGGCGGCCACGGCGCGCTCGAGCCGGCCACATGGCAGGCCGTAGGCATCCCGGACGTCCGGCGGCAG
>JALYPW010000223.1 GCA_030856145.1 Chloroflexota bacterium
GCCGGCGCCAGCGAGCGCGGCCGCAGCCTCGGCGACCTCGAGGTTCGTGTCGCGGTCGCTGTGCCGGAGCAGGCAGACGACGAGCCCGATCGGGATGCCGGTCGCGGCGCTGCCGTCGGCGAGGCCGTCACAAACGGCCCGGATCACCTCGGAAATCGGCAGGTTTGCCCGGCGATGGGTGGCCGGGCCGAAGCGAATCTCGAGAAAGTCCTCGCCCGCCGCGGCGCCGTCCTCGACGGCTTCGCGGGCGATCCGGCGGAGCGCGTCGGCGAAGCCCATGACCGGATACGCGGCCGCGACATGCCCGAGAAACACGGTCAGGTCGGCCGGGGTCCGCATCCGCAGGGCCTCCTCCCAGCCGCCGGCCGGTTCGGGGATCCCGCGCGCCGCGCCGATCGCGGCCGCGGTCGACGGCCGCACGCAGCCCTCGAGGTGGCAGTGCAGGTTCAGGCCCACGGCCGGCCCTACAGCCCGAGGGCGACAGCGGTCTCGAGGGCGGCCTCGATGCTCGCTCCCCAGCCCGTCGCGAGACGCTTGTGGGCGTCGTCGTCGTACACGCTCGTGCCGGCCACGAGATTGCTCGAGACCGAGCAGATCATCGCGGCCCGGAGCTTGCGCTGGCGGGCGACGATGAACATCGCCGACGACTCCATCTCCACGTTGAGCAGGCCGATCGACGACATCTGCTCGGTCCATGCGGCGGATTCGGCGTAGAACGCGTCGTCCGAAACGTTGATCCCGGCGTGGACCGCGAGATCGTGGCGCGGCCCGGCCTCGCGGGCGAAGCGCTCGAGGGTCAGGCTGATTTCGAGGTCCGGCACGGCCGGGTAGCCCTTCGGGACGTACATGTCCGAGGTCCCGTCGTTGCGGAACGAGCCCTGGCTGACGATCAGGTCGCCCGGGTTGATCCCGGGCTGAAGCGCCGCGGTGCTGCCGACCCGGATGAACGACGTGACCCCGACTCGAGCCAGCTCCTCGACCGCGATCGCGGTCGACGGACAACCCATCCCTGTCGAGGTGACGGTGATCTCCCGACCCTTGAACGTCCCGACCATCGTCCGGTGCTCGCGCTGATGGGCGACATCGCGGGCGTTCTCGAGGTAGCCGGCCACGAGCGGGACACGAAACGGGTCGCCCGGCATCAGGGCGACGGTGCTGACCTCGCCGGGCGCCACCCCGATGTGGAACTGGCGGCCGCCCACGCCGATGCTGCCCTTGTCGACGATTCCCACGTGATCCTCCTGCCCTCCCATGCCGAACGGACTACTTGATCAGGAACCCGAGCAGCACGAGGCCGAAACCAGCGATCGCGATTGCCCCGCCGAGCTGCGCCTGGCGGCGCAGGATCGCCATCGCGATCGACGCCCCCGACGTGGACGGATCCTCGCGCACGCCGCCGCGCCACGCGCTGTAGCGCGATGCGTTCTCGTCCTGCTCCTTCATCGCCTGGTAGCGGGCCCACGGCGCCTTCGCCCGCGTATAGCCGAGCGCGATCAGGACGATCCCGCCGAACCACAGGACGACGTTGACCAGGGTCACGATCCACCACCTCCGTCGAGTCGTTCCCTGACGGCCGACTGGACCAGGGCGGCGTTGGCCTGGCCGCGGGTCGCCTTCATCACCTGGCCGACGAGGAAGCCGAGGACCGGCTTGCCGGCCCGGTAGTCGTCGACGGCCTTCGGATTGGCCGCGATCACCGTGTCGACGATCGGACCGAGGGCGGTCGCATCCGAGATCTGGCGGAACCCGAGGCGCTCCACGATCGTGCCAACGGCGCCCTCGCCGGCGGCGTGGGCGGCGAAGACCTCCTTGGCGTTCGTGCCCGACAACTCCCCTGCCCCGACCCGCCGGACGAGATCGGCCAGCTCGCCGGCATCGACCCGGCTTGCCGCCTCGGGATCGGTCTTGACGAGGCCCAGGAACGCGCCGGTCACCCAGTTCGCGAGCGTCTTCGGTTCGGCATCCGGCGCGGCTGCCCGGGCGCCTTCGAACAGCTCCGTGGCGCGGGCCTCGCCGACGATCACGGCGGCGTCGTAGCCCGACAGGCCAAGATCGGCCTCATAGCGGGCGCGCCGGGCGGCGGGCAGCTCCGGCAGGGCGTCGCGGATCTCGGCCAGCCATGCCGGGTCGACCCGGAGCGGCGGCAGGTCCGGCTCCGGGAAGTAGCGGTAGTCGTGGCTGTCCTCCTTGGACCGCATCACGTAGGTCGTGCCGCGGTCCTCGTTCCAGCCGCGGGTGTCCTGGGTGAGCGTCTCGCCGGCGTCGAGGGCCGCGGCCTGGCGCTCGATCTCGTAGGCGATCGCTCGTTCGACCGACCGGAACGAGTTCATGTTCTTGACCTCGACGCGGGTCCCGAACGGCTCCGTCCCGCGCGGCCGCAACGACACGTTTGCCTCGACCCGCATCTGGCCGCGCTCCATGTCGGCGTCGCTCGCGCCGATCGCCCGAAGGAGCGCCTGGAGCTCCTCGGCGTAACGCCGGGCCTGCTCGGCCGAGCGCACGTCGGGATCGGTCACGATCTCCATCAACGGCGCGCCCGAGCGGTTGAAGTCGATCAGGCTGACTCGCCGGCCGGCCTCGTCGGTGGCGTGGACGAGCTTGGCCGTGTCCTCCTCGAGGTGAGCCCTCGTGATCCCGATCGTGACCTCGCCGTCGGAGGTGTTGAACGTCAGCCGACCGTGGCCGGCGAGGGGCAGGTCGTACTGGCTGATCTGGTAGCCCTTGGGGAGGTCCGGGTAGAAGTAGTTCTTGCGGTCCCAGCGGGTCGCCGCCGGTGTCTCGGCGCGGATCGCGACCCCGGTCGCGAGGACGTGCTGGACGGCCATCCGGTTGATGACCGGCAGGGCGCCCGGCAGGCCGAGACAGACCGGACAGACGTGGGTGTTGGGCGCGGCGTCGGCATAGGCGTTCGAGCAGCCACAGAACATCTTCGAGGCGGTCTTGAGCTGGCAGTGGACCTCGATCCCGATGACGGCCTCGTACCGCTCGAGGGCAGGTTTGGTGTCGGACCCGGTCGTGACGGCCATGAACCGAAGTTTCGCATAGCTGCGCTCGACGGCTCGCCGGACGCTGAGTCGGCGGCCGCGTCCCCGGCATCTCCGCCTCTCAGGGGTCCCTATTCGTTCAATGATCGGGTGCGACCAGGAAGCAGTTCGTGACGGGGCCGGCACGTCGAATGTGCTCTGCCCATGAACGCCATCTGCCGATTCGGGCGGGTCGGCACCGCGCGCGGCACCGTTCCGACGTCTGCCCGTCGCATGTGATCGTCGGACGAGCCGATCCGTCGACTTCGGTCATCTGATGAGCAGCTCCAGGGCGCCGGGCAAGGCACAGGCCGCTTGCAATCTGTGCGATCGAGGACGCGCTCCGATGGCGCCGGATGGCCTGACCGCCAGGGTCAGGACGGGGTGGCGGTCGCGAGAGCCACCGCTTCGGCCATCGAGAGACGCCGGCCGGCCGCCAGCTCCTTGTCGATCTGCGCCGGATCGGCAGCGGTTCGGAGGCGAGCGAGCCAGTCATCGTGCTCGATCTGCTCGGCCCGGACCATCGGGCTGCGAGCGATCTCGCGGAGGGCGGCGGCGGCTCCAAGGAGGCGCGCCGCTCGATCGAGATCGCCGCCAACGATGAACCCGAAGGCGATGCTCTCGAGCTGGTGCGCGACCGCGCCGCGGTGGCCGGTCCGGACCCAGCGCCCGATCGAAACGCGATACAGCGCGAGCGCCTCGTCGATGTCGCCGGCGCGCCGCA
>JALYPW010000255.1 GCA_030856145.1 Chloroflexota bacterium
CGGCATCCTCGCGATCTTCCTCGGCGGCGGCGCGGCCTGATCAGGCGGCTGAGCTGATCACCGTGGACCTCCTGTCGATCGCAGGCGCCGTCGCCAAGGGCAGCGTCGCCCTGGCCGCGGAAGAAGGGGCTGTCGTCGCGGAGCCGGGCTTCCAGATCAACTTGTTCTGGATCCTGGCCCAGGCGCTCAGCTTCCTGCTGTTCTTCGCGATCCTGTATCTCGTCGCCTTCCGCCGGATCGGCGCGACCCTCGAGGACCGTCGCTCGAAGATCGAGCAGGGCCTCAAGGACGCCGAGCAGGCGCGGCATGATCGCGAGCAGGCCGAGGCCGAGCGTGCCGCCACCCTGGCCGAGGCGCGCCGCGAGGCGAATGACATCCTGACCCGGGCCCAGAAGGTCGCCGACGAGTCGCGTGAACGCGACATTGCCGCGACTCGCGAGGAGCTCGAGCGGATCCGTGCCCGGGCCAGCGCCGACCTCGAGTCGGAGAAGCAGCGAGCCATTGCCGACCTGCGCAGCGAGGTCGCCGACCTGGCCCTGCGCGCGGCCGGCCGGGTCGTCGGCGAGACGATGACCGACGACCGCCAACGGCGGCTCGTCCAGGAATTCCTGGCCGAGGCGGCTCCAGCGGCCGGCGGCGCCACCCCGGACCGGAACGCCTGACATGGCCAAGCGCGACAGCGCGCCGCGGCGCTACGCCGAGGCCGCGTTCCAGCTCGCCGACCGCGACGGCTCGATCGAGACGTGGCGGCGTGAGCTCGAGAGCGCGGTCGGGACGATCGAGGGCCAGCTGATGCCGGTCCTGGCCAACCCGTCGCTGCCGCTCGACGACCGGCTCACGACCGCGGACCGCGTGTTCGCGGGTCTTGGCCAGCCCGTCCGCAACCTGATCCTCCTGCTCGTCCGGCGTCACCGGATCGAGCAGCTCCCGCGCGTCGCCGCCGAGTTCGCACGACTCGACGATCTGCGCAACGGGATCATCCACGCCACCGCCACGAGCGCGGCGCCGCTGACCGACCTCGAGGTGAAGGCCCTCACGGCCCGCCTCGAGCAGATGACCGGCGGCACGATCGCACTGACAACCGACATCGACGAGGACCTGCTCGGCGGGCTCGTCGTCCGTGTCGGCGACCGACTGATCGACGGGAGCGTCCGAGGCCGCCTCGAGCGGCTGCGGAACCAGCTCGCCTCGGGCGCCCTGTAGGAGAACCGGCTCATGGCCATTCGTTCCGACGAGATCACCAGCATCATCAAGTCGTCGATCGACTCGTTCGACGCCGCGACCGAGACGCGCAGCGTCGGCACGGTCGTCGAGGTCGGCGACGGGATCGCCCAGATCTACGGGCTCGACGGCGCCCTTGCATCCGAGCTGCTTGAGTTCCCGGGCGACGTGTTCGGGATGGCCCTGAACCTCGAGGAGGAGACCGTCGGCGCGGTCATCCTCGGCAACGCCCGGTCCATCAAGGAAGGCGACACGGTCAAGACCACCGGCCGGGTCGTCGAGGTGCCCGTTGGCCAGGCGCTCCTCGGACGAGTCGTCGACCCGCTCGGGCGACCGCTCGACGACAAGGGCCCGATCGCCGCGACGAAGACCCGCCCGGTCGAGCGGATCGCCCCCGGCGTCATCGTCCGCAAGTCGGTCGACACCCCGGTCCAGACCGGCATCAAGGCGATCGACGCCCTCATCCCGATCGGTCGCGGCCAGCGCGAGCTGATCATCGGCGACCGCCAGACGGGCAAGACCGCGATCGCGATCGACACGATCATCAACCAGAAGGGCAAGGGGCTCGTCTGCATCTACGTCGCGATCGGCCAGAAGCTGTCGACCGTCGCCCAGACCGTGGCCGTCCTTGAGAACAACGGCGCGATGGGCCACACGATCGTCGTCGTGGCCGGCGCCGAGGATCCCGCCCCGCTCCAGTACCTCGCTCCGTACGCCGGCGTGGCGATCGGCGAGGAGGTCATGGAGAACGGCGTCGAGGTCGAAGGCGAAGGCCTCGTCAAGGACGCGCTATGCGTCTACGACGACCTCAGCAAGCACGCCTGGGC
>JALYPW010000265.1 GCA_030856145.1 Chloroflexota bacterium
GCGTTCGGCCCGATCGCGCCCTTCGGCACGTCGAGGTAGCGGGCGGCGATCCCGGCAGGGTAGTCCTGACCGGCCGAGCGAAGGCGATTCTCCGTGGTCCCACCGGGGATGTCGGCAATCGTCGGCACCGCGGCGGTCACGTCGTACGGCACGCCCGAGTCGACCGTGATCGAGTGGAAGTAGCCGTTCGCGCCGGACAGGTCGACGGTAACGTCGCGATTGATCGCCAGCGGATCGATCGGACTGAACGCGACGTTGAAGAAGTTCGACTGGGGCTCGATCCGGAAGGTGATCGGCGTCCGGGCCGCCGACTCCGGGATCGAGTCGAGGGTCCCATCGAGGAGGCGCTCGCCGGCTGGCCGCGTCGCGACGTTCGGCGTCGACGACTTCCAGCCCCAGAGGGTGAAGGAGTCGTAGGTCACTGCCCGCCAGTAGAACCGGTCGTCGTTTCCGGACGGGCGCCGGATCACGAGCGCCGGTTCGTCCCTGGGCGACCAGACACCGCCGATCACGACCTGCTGGCCGAACGACGGGATACCCAGCGTCTGGCTGTCGGGGGCCGGCGGGATGATCCGCTGCAGCCACTGGGTGACGTCGATCAGGACCGGCCGGGCGCCGTCCCAGAAGCCGGCGAGCGGGGCTGACCGGGCGCTGGCCGTCAAGGTCAGGGCGCCGAAGACGGCGATCAGGATGAATACCGTCCCGCCGCGCACGTACAACGACCCGACGGTCGACGGATCGCCGATCCGGCGGCGCATCCATGTCGCCTGCTCATCGAGGGCGTGGAGCCGGGTGAGCAGGAACAGGGCTGCCAATGAGAACACGACGATGAACCAGATCTGATCGTGGGTGGTCGCCGAGATGTTGGCGACGAGGACGGTCCCGAGGACGACGATCGGGCCGAGCGGGCGGCCCTGGCGGAAGACCGCCGAGGCGGCGAACTGGCCGTTGGCCCAGCACAGCAGCCCGAGGACAAGGAGGTAGTGGCCTGTCTCACGGGTCAATTGCAGGCCTCGAACGGCGAAGTCGAGCACGGCATTCGTTGTCGCGGTTGCGGTCGCGGTGTACTGCGCCGAGAGGCTGGCCCCGGGCTCGAGGACGGCGCCCGCCGCCAATGGGACGACGAGCGCCGCGAAGGCGGCCCCGACCAGGTGGGCGACCGGCCGGTTCCACTTGGCCCGGGCGCCCACGAACCCGACCACGACCCCGGCCAGCGCGACCCACGGCAGGAAGTCGGTGTCGTTGCGCCGACCCAGGACGAGGGCCGCATCGTCGAGGGAGGTGCCCACCACCATCGCCATCACTGCGACCAGGGCGAGGCTGACCCAGCCTTCGGAGATGGCAGCGGCGAGCCGGGCGCGGACCGACGTCATGTCAGCGCCTCGGCGATGGACGTGCCGGGCGTCAGGTTGTGGACGCGGAGCTCGTACTCGGCGAGGGCATGGCGGAGGGCTCGCGTCCGTTGGGCCCGCTGCTCGATCGTCGCGGCGTCGGGTTCGGTCACTGGCTCGCCGAGGCGCCTGCGCTCGAGACGAAGCGCATCGTCAGCGGCCGCCGCGTCGATCGTCACGACCACCGATCCGATACCCCGCGTCCTGAGCGCGGCGATCGGGCGGACCCAGCCGCGATCCGTGGACGACGTGATCACGATCGCGGTCATCCCCCTCCGGAGCCGGCCGGCGGCCGCGACGAGCGATTCGGCGAGGGGCGTCGTGCCGTCTCCCTCCACAGCGGCGAGGAGTTGCATGATCTTGAGGTGTTGGCGGGCGCCGCGGTCGGCCGGGAGGATCGCCTGGCGATGGCCGTTGACCGTCATCCCGACTGCCCGGTTCTCGAGGAGTGCCTTGGCCGCGATCGACGCGGCGGCGCGGACGCCGATCTCGACGCTCGCCTCCTCGCCGCGCCCGCCCTGGACCGCCCGCTCGAGGTCGAGGAAGATCCAGGCGTCGGCGGTCTGCTCCAGCTCGAACTCCTTGACCTGGATCTCGCCATGGCGAGCCGTCGACTTCCAGTGGATCCGGTTGAAGCTATCGCCCGGCGCATACGGCCGGACCGCCGTCGCCAGGGGCGAGGTCTGGAGGGTGCGCTCGGGGGCCGAGTGGCTGCCCTCGATGCTGGCGGCCGGCAAGCGCCACAACGGCAGGGCCTCGATCCGGGGATAGACCACGACCGCGACCCCCTGGCCCACCGACGCGGATGCCTCGAAAAAGCCGAACGGGTCCCCCGTCCGGATCTGGAGAGGCTCCACCCGGAAGTGGCCGCGCCGAGTCAGCGGCGCCCGGACGAGCCACGATCGCTCCCCCCGTGAGCCCAGCGAAATCGCCCGACCCGGCAACCCGCCCGGCAGCGTCGTCGGGTTGTGGATCTCGAGCCACGGCTTGGGGAGGCGGCTCGTATTGCGCAGCGTGTAGGTGATCTGGAGCTTGTCGCCGACGTGTCCGGTGAGCTGGTTGACTGCGTAGCCGGCCTCGAGGTCGGCCAGGCCGAGGCGGGTCAGGATGTACGAGCCGCCAACGACCAGGATCGAGAGGTAGACCAGGTAGAACAGGAAGTCGCGCTCGGTCGAGAAGGCTGCGATCAGGAGGATCGCCGCGATGACGACGAGCTGGAAGCGACGGATCATCATTCGCGCTCGGTTGTCCGGTCCGCTCGGTCTGGCCACGCGCTCAGGCGCCGGCCACGCCCTGGCCGGCCGGGTTGATCGCCCGCGGCCCGCCCGGCCCGCCTGTCGGGCGAATGGCGTCGATCGGGATCGAGTCGAGCAGCTCGCGGACCACATTGCCGGCCTGGACGTCGTGGATCGACGAGCTCGTCTTGATGATCAGGCGATGGGCGATCGCGGGCTCGGCGAGAGCCTTGATGTCGTCGGGGATCACGTAGTCGCGGCCCATCAGCGCGGCGAGCGCCTGGCCGGCCCGGTAGAGGGCGATCGAGCCGCGCGGCGACGCGCCGAGGTACACGTCGGGGTGCGTTCGGGTCGCGCCGACGAGCCGCACGATGTACTCCGACACCGACGAGTCGACGTAGATGTCGCGAATCGAGGTCTGCATCCCGCGCAGCTCCTCGACCGAACAGACGACCTCGAGGTCCTCGAGCGGGTGCGTACGCTTCTGCTCGTCGAGGATCATGACCTCCTCGAGCGGCTGCGGGTAGCCGAGCCGGATCCGGAGCATGAAGCGGTCGAGCTGGGCCTCGGGCAGGGCGAACGTGCCCTCGTACTCGATCGGGTTCTGGGTCGCGATCACGAGGAACGGGTCGGGCATCGCGTAGGTCGTGCCATCCACGGTCGCCTGGCGCTCCTCCATCGACTCGAGCAGGCTCGACTGGGTCTTCGGGGTGGCCCGGTTGATCTCGTCGGCGAGGACGACCTGGCTCATGATCGGGCCCGGCCGGAACTCGAACTCCTGGGTCTTCTGGTTGTAGATCGAGAGTCCCGTGACGTCCGACGGCAGGAGGTCCGGGGTGAACTGGATGCGCCGGAACGAGCAGCCGAGGCTGCGCGCGATTGCCTTGGCCAGCACGGTCTTGCCGGTGCCCGGGACGTCCTCGATCAGGAGATGGCCCCGGCACAGGAGCGCGACGAGGGCGAGACGGACCTCGTGATGCTTGCCGACGATCACTCGTTCGACGTTGGCGAGGACCTTCTCTCCGGTCTGCTCAAGGTTGGTCATCGGGCTCCTCGCAGGGAATCGACGGACGGGCGGTCCGGCGACGGGGTTTGGACGATAGTACGTCCCGTTGGCGGGAGAGGTTCGCGGGCGCCTCCCTGACGGTGAACCCTGGCGATCCGGTGTCTCCCGATCGTTGCGCGCTCGTCGGTCACCCATAGTGGCGTCGCGCGGGTCGGAATCGTTCCCGTTCTGGGGCGATCAGCCGCGAATGAGTGTCGAGAGGCCGACGGCGATCGTCATGAGCGCGCCGACGGCGCTCATTGCCGCGAGGATCCATTCGCCGCCAGCTCCCGCGGCGACGGCCACGAGGCTGAACAGGCCGCCCATCACCACGGCGATCGCGGCCAGACCGATCCGCTCGAGCCATGGTCGGGGCTCGGGCGCGGGCGCCGGCCCGGACCCGAGATCGAGCGCGAGCACCGGCTCGGATGCGGGTGCCGGCTCATCCGAGTTGGCCGGGTCCGTCATCGACCGAACGTCTTGAAGTACAGCTCGAGCAGGTTGCCCGCGAGCGGCGCCGCACGTTCGCCTCCGCGTCCACCGCGCTCGACGAGGACCGCGATCGCGACCGTCGGGTTGTCGACCGGAGCGAACCCGATGAACCACGAGTGCGGCGCGCCGCTGCCGCCGAGTTCGGCGGTCCCTGACTTGCCGGCGGTCGGGATGCCCGGGACCTTCGCCCCGCTCGTGAACTGGCGCCCGATCGAGCTCTCGACCGCGCGCTGCATCGCCGCCTGGAGAGCGGCCGCCTCGTCCGGCGCGATGACGACTCCGGCGCGCTCCGGCGTGATCGACCGGGTGCCGTCGCGCCCGGTCGACGCGATCACGAGATGGGGTTTCATCAGGTTCCCGTCGTTCGCGACCGTCGCGGCGACGAGGGCCATCTGGAGCGGCGTGACGAGGGTCTCCGCCTGGCCGTACGACGCATTCGCCAACTCGGTCTCGTCGTTGAAGCCGCCGGGCGCGCTGCCGTCGCCGTTGGTGACCTGCGAGCGCGCCGTCGGCAGGTCGAACGCCAGCGCCGACCCGAAGCCCATCCGCTCGGCAAACGTCGCGAGGTTGTCGCCGCCTGTCCGCATCCCTGCGAGGGCATACCAGATGTTCGACGACCACTCGGTCGCGGCGGCCAGGTTGAACGAGCGGGCTGGAACGCCGGCGTGCTCCTTGACCCGGAAGCCGCCGACCAGCAGCCCGTCGCGTTCGGCCTTCGGCTGTTCGGGGAAGGTCGTTGAGGCCGTGAGACGACCCGAGCCGAGGCCGGCGACGGCGGTCACGATCTTGAACACCGAGCCCGGCACGTACTGGCCCTGGGTCGCCCGGGCCAGGAGCGGCTTCGAGGCCGCGTCGCGGACGGCGGCGAACGCCTCGCGCGACGTCGTGGGATTGGCGATCGCGCTCGTGTCGTACGTCGGGGTCGAGGCCAGGGCGAGGATCTCGCCCGTGGTGGGGTCCAGCATGACCACCGCCCCGCGGTCGTCGCCGAGCCCCGCGACGGCCGCCCGCTGGAGCGCCGACGAGATGCCCAGGGTCAGCTTCTGGGGATCGTACGGATCGGTCTGGAACTTGCGCAGGAGGTCGCCGATCGGGTTGCCGTTCGAGACGCCCGTCAACTGGGCATTCCACGAGCGCTCGAGTCCGGCCGTGCCGAAGTTCGGGGTCGCGTAGCCGATCACGGTGCTGAAGGCACGGTCGGCGTACACCCGGTACGGCTCGCCCGTGGCCTCGTTGCGCTTGTTCGAGGCGAGGACCTTGCCATCGCGATCGACGATCTGGCCACGAACGACGTTCCTTGCGGCCGCGATGACGACCGGGTTGTCCGGAGCGTTCGACAGGTCGGGCGAGCGGATGACCTGCCAGTACCCCGCGCCGAGAGCCAGGCCGGCGAACGCGATCGTCAGGGCCAGGCCGACGTGACCGATGGCACGGCCGATCGGCTTGGGGCCGGGCGAGACCGGGGCCGTCATCCGGAGACCCCGTGCATCGTGGCCGGCATCAGCGCGGCCCGCCGGGTGCGTTCGGCACCGGCGCTCGACCGGCCTGGGGCGTCTCGAGCCGCGTTACCCGCCCGGTCAGGCGGGCGAGTCGGCTGCGCGGCTTCGGCGGTGGCGGTGGCTCGACCCCCCGATCCGAGAGCGCGAGGAGAAGGCCCACGATGATTCCGTTCACCAGCAGCGACGAGCCCCCGTAGCTGATGAACGGCAGTGTGATCCCGGTCAGCGGGATCAGCTTCAGGTTGCCCGCGGCGATGATGAACGCCTGGGTCCCGATCACGAGGGCCAGGCCCGCGGCGAGGAGTGCCCGGAAGTCATCCGCGGCCGAGGCCGCGATCCGCAGCCCGCGCTGAACGACGACGAGGAACAGGCCGAGGATCGCAAGGATCCCGACGAGGCCCAGCTCCTCGCCCAACGCGGCCAGCGGGAAGTCGGTGTGGATCGCCGGGATCGGAAGGTTGCCGCCCACCGTCGGAAGGCCCGCGCCAAGGCCGGTCCCGAGCAGGCCGCCTCGGGCGAACGCGTACAGCGACTGGACGATCTGGTAGCCGTCGCCGCTCGGGTCCTTGAACGGGTCGATCCAGATGTCGACCCGGGTCTGGACGGTCCCCACGAGTCGGTACATGACGAACGACCCGGCCAGAAACAGGACCACGCCGACCACCACGTAGCCGGGCCGGCCGGTCGCTGCGAAGAGGAGGAACAGGAACACGGTGAAGAACAGGAGCGCCGCGCCGAGGTCGCGCTGGACGATGACCAGGCCGAGCGCAATCGCCCACATCGCAGCCATCGGAGCCAGGAACGGCACGGGCGGCAACGAGATCGGACCGATCCGGGTGGACTCCTCGACGAGGAGCGGCCGGTACTCCGACAGGTACCCGGCGAGGAACACGACGAGGATCACCTTCAGAAGCTCGGCCGGCTGGCCGCTGATCGGGCCGAGGCTGAGGCTCAGCCGCTGGCCGTTGATCTCGTCGCCGAGGAAGTAGGTCGCGAGGAGGAGGGCGACCCCGGCAGCCGCCCAGGTGTACTTGTAGAGGCGCAGCCAGCGATCGCTTCGGACCGTGACGGCGAGGGCCGTCGCGAGGCTGAACGAGAGGACGAGCCAGGCCAGCTGGACGTCGCCCAGACCGAGCTTCCAGGGTCCGACCGTCTGGGAAACGATCGACTGGGGCAATCGCTCCATCAGCAGGAGGCTGATCCCGCCGAGCATCGCCGTGGCCGGCAGCAGCACCTGGTCCACGCGTCGACCGGACAGGATCAGGACCAGGTGGGCGATCCCGATGAGGCCGAGGTAGATCGCGATGTGAAGAGGATTGGCGAGGCTCAGTCCCTGCGACTCGCCCGGGTCGGCGACTCGCGGGGCGAGTTCGAGGGACACGCTGCCGGCGAGGATCGTGACCGCGACAAGGGCGAGGAGGCGGGTCTCACGGCCGCGCGGCCGCGGTCGGATCGGGCCGAGGATCGACGGCAGACGGGCGGCGCCGGCCGTCATCGCCGCGACCGATCGGCTCGCGGTCGCTCGAGGCGGAGGCGGACCTGGCCCACCTGGACGATGTCGCCGAAGCCGAGCGGGGCGACGCCCTCGACGGGCGCGCCGTTGACGAAGGTCCCGTTCGTGCTGCCAAGGTCCTCGACATACCAGGCCCGGCCCCGGAAGGTGAGGATGGCGTGCTCGGCCGAGGCGAATGTGTCCTCGACGACGATCGCGTTGTTGACGTCGCGTCCAATCGTCGCGATCGCATCGAGCGCGAGCGAGGTGCCCTCGGCCGGCTCCCCTTCCGGCGACGCGACGACGACCAGGCGTCCGAGCTCCGCGCCGGGCTCCCGGGCCGCGGCGCGCAGGTCGCCGACGAGTGCCTTCGCGATCCGGAACAGGAACAGGTAGAGCAGGCCGAGGAACAGGAGTCGGATGACCCAGACGGTGATCAGGAACGGGTCCATCAACCGACCTCCTCGCCGCCGCCGTCGGGTCGTCCGGCCGACGGCCCGGTCGTCGGAGCCCGTTCGACGTCGACGTGGACGGCCTCGACGATGAGGCTCGTCGTCCCGATCCGGATCCGATCGCCCTCCCCGAGCGCGATCGACTCGACCTGGCGATCGTTGACGAACGAGCCGTTCGTGCTGCCCAGGTCGGTCAGGACCAGGGAGCCACGCCTGCCGTCGATCCGGGCGTGGTGACGCGACGCCCGTCCGTCGCGGAGGACGAGCCCGTTGTCGGGGGCCCGCCCGATCGTGATCGGCCGGCCGTCGAACTCGATCGTCCGACTCGAGCGATCCGGCCGGATCTCGCGAATCGTGGCGCGTGGTCCCTCGGCGGCCGGGACGACAAACACCGCCGTGTGCTCGATCGAGGAGGGCATCGGGCGGGCTGGGTTCGACGCGTCGGCCACGGACGCAGCCGGATCGCCGACAGCGGCCGAATCGCGGGTCCTGGGGGCCCGAGGAGGGGTCTCCTGGCCGCCATCCGCGCCGTCGTCGCCCGCGACCGCATCGGGCTGGTACGGGTCGGCCGCGTCCACGACGATGTCGCCGGCGGGAACCGTCGGATCGGGTCGGAGCGTGACGATCGGCCGATCGAGCAGGGTGTAGCCGTGGCCGCGGGCGAACGCGAGGGCGCCGTCGGCGAGGGATGAGGCAAGATCCGGCGCCGAGCCCCGGAGGGCGGTCATCTCGTCGGGCGCGATGCGAATCAGGAACCGATGCGGGACGACCGTTCGGCCCCCGTCGCGGACGCGGTTGGCCTCCATCGCCCGTTCAAGGCGACGCTGGACCTGGACCGGCCGGATCGCGGTCCGGAACAGCCGCGCGGTCTGGCGCTCGAACAGCCGTTCGAGGAAGCGTTCGACGGCGGCAAGGGGTCCCATGTCGGGGGCGGAGTCTAGCAGAGGCACCTGAGAGCGCCACGCTCGCGTGGGCCGCCCACTGCGCCTGCGCGACGAGCGTGGCCTCGACGATCGCGATCGGCCGGAAGCCCCGACCAGGCACTCCCGCCGCCCGGTGCGCCGACGCCGCCGTGCATCCGTCCCATCGGAGCCGGGACCATCGTCCCGGCCACGCCCGTACGAGCGACTGCGGACCCTGGACAGGCCTGCGATATACTCTCGCCCCGTTCGGTCGGCCGTCCGCCTCCGACGTGTCCATCGCGAACCTGCCGGGGGCATGATGCCCGAGATCCTGACCGAATCCTTCTGCGAGCGCTGCGGCACCCGATATACGTTCGAATCGGCCGCGCCCCGGAAGACCCGCCGCATCGGCAACTTCAAGACCCTCTCGAAGGGCATGAAGAACTGGGTCATGAGCGACGACACGTCGCTCGACGAGGCCATGGCGGCTGCCCGCAACGATGAGGAGCGCGAGCTCACCAGCCATCAGCTGGACGCATTCCACTCGACGTTCAACTTCTGCATGACCTGCCGCCAGTACACATGCGGCAACTGCTGGAACGCGGCCGAGGGGCGCTGCCTCACCTGCGCGCCGAACCTCGGCCACGAGATCCTTCCCGCACCGTTCCCGGATCAGGTCCAGTTCGAGCCGATCCGGATCGAGGCGGAGTCGTGGCCCGAGGTCGACCTGACCGTGCCCGGAGTTGCGGCCGAGGCCAACGGCAACGGCCACGTCCACGACAACGGACTCCCCGTCGACGAGATCGACCCGTGGGCCTCGGCTGGCGCCGCCGATCTCCGCGACACCCCGGACTTCGATCCGGCCGCACGGCTGGCGTTCCTGTCGGGTGAGACGCCTGCTCCGCAGGCCGAGGCTGAGGCGGTCGAGGCTGACGTACCCGCGACCGAGCTCATCTGGGCAGACGCGGTCGATACGGTTGGGGCCGAAGCCGAGACGGTCGAAGCCGTGGTCGTCGAGGCCGAAGCGGTCGAGGCCGAAGCGGTCGAGGCCGAAGCGGTCGCCGCTGTCGAGGCGGAGGCGCTCGCCGCGTCGCTCGAGCCGAAGCCCGCTGTCTCGGAGCCGGATCTCACTGTCGCCGAGCCCCTGTCGGCCGCCGTCGAACCCGGGCCGGTCGCTGTCGCCGATCGTGGCATCGCCCTGGGCC
>JALYPW010000282.1 GCA_030856145.1 Chloroflexota bacterium
ACGTTCGCGTGGGTGTCGTGGCTGGCCGACGAGGGCCCGTGGGCGCCCGACGCCGACTTCGACGACGCGCTCGCCGACGTCGGCGAGGAGCCGCGCGAATGGTCCGATCGACCCGGTGATCTCGCCAGCCCGGCGAGCGCAACCGCCCAGATGCGGCGCGCCGGGTTCGCCGATGTGCGGGCCAGTGCGGGCCTGCTAGAGCATCCGTTCGACGTCGAGCGCTTCATCGGGTTCATGTCCGAGTTCGACGAGGAGGACCTCGTCCAGGGCATGCCGCCCGACATCCGGGCCCGGTTCGACGCTGCGCTGCGGACGCGTCTCGGCCGGCGCCGCCCCGACGAGCTGGCGCTCCGCCTTCCGACCGTCCTCGTCAGTGGCACTCGGCGATGAGCCAGGTGCCGCCGGACACGGCTCATGACGAGGTCCCGAGCGGGATCGGGCTCCTCGGCGTGGATCACGTCCAACTCGGGATGCCGCTCCGTGGCGAGAATGAGGCGCGGCGCTTCTACGGCGCGGTCCTCGGCCTGCGCGAGGTCGAGAAGCCGCCATCGTTGGCCGGCCGCGGTGGGTGCTGGTTCGTCGGCGGGAATGGGCTGGCGATCCACCTCGGGGTCGACGATCGGTTCATCGCCGCGAAGAAGGCCCACCCCTGCCTGATCGTGGCGGACCTGGCGGCCGCACGGCTGCGGCTCGCGGCCGCGGACGCGTTGATCGTCGAGGACGACGCCGACACCGGCCTCGACCGCTGCTACACGGCCGATCCGTTCGGGAACCGCATCGAGCTGTTAGATGCCGGCGACGCGGGGTTCAGCGACCGGCCGCGATAGGTCGCGCAACGCGGGCGGCAATCAGCCAACGGCGCTGCGATCAGACGCCGACGCAGCGCAGATCGCCCGGGATCAGCCGGCGGAGGCGTCCGAGTCGGACCCGGCGGCCGGTGCGCCGTCGGTGCCGTCGGCGCCATCGGCTGGGGCACCCTCGGCGCCCTCAGCCGGCTCCTCGCCCTCAGCGGCCTCGGCAGCGGCCACGGCCTCCTCGGCCTCGAGCGCGGCCTCCTCGGCCTGGAGGCGGGACGCGAGCACCTTGGCCACGACCTCCTCGGGATCGGTCAGGAGGGTGACGTCGCTCGGGATCGTCAGGTCAGACACCTTGACCGTGGCGTCGAAGTCGACGAGCGACTCGATCGAGTACTCAATCGACTGCGGAAGGTGATCCGGCAGGGCCCTGATCCGGACTGACTCGAGCTGGTGCATGAGCGTGCCGTTCAGGTTCTCGATCGCATTCGAGGTTCCGATCGGCACCAACGGGACGTCGACCGTCAGCTCCTCGGTCATCCGGACCAGGAACAGGTCGACGTGCAGCGGTCGTCGATGGACGGGGTGGACCTGGACGCCGTGGACGAGCACGGGGCGGGCCTTCTTGCCGTCGACCGACAGGTCGATCAGCGCGTTCTGGCCGGCCTTGCGGCGGAGGAGCTCGAACTCGTGATAGTCGAGCGAGACATTCTCGGAGCCTTCCCCGTGGCCGAACACGACCGCCGGCAGGCGACCCTCGCGACGGAGGTTGGCGACCTTCTTGCCGATCAGCTCGCGCGGCTCGGCCGCGAGGCTCAGGCGGTTCGACGTGGCAGTGGACATCGGGTGGATCCTCGGTTGGGGCGGCTCGGGACGGGCGCGACTCGCCGACGGGTGCTGTCGGGGCGCCCGGAACGGCGCACACCTTATCACGGAGCGCCAAGCAGGCCGCCCGAGGTGCTCATGCCGGTCGGGTTCTCGTGGCCCATGCCGGTTGGGGCCCGGGAGTCACATCATTGCCCGCGCCAGGCCCGACCCTCGTGGGCCGTGCTGGGCGACGATTTCAGCGTGGATTCTCTTCCCACGAGCGTATCGAGCACGAAGTCAACCGGACCCGGACCGCGGGCCTCGATTCACCTGCGAATCCTGCCGGTTCTCACCATGGGGCGCAGCAATCGTGCAGACATGTCGTCCTCCACGTCGGATACGCTCGCCCCGCGAGAATCCGACGCGCTTTGCGGAGCAGGCGCGCGTTGTCGAGCAGGCGCGCGTTGCGGCCCGGCCCGGCCCACTCGGCCCGGACGGCGGTGCACCCGGTACCCGGCGGGCCGGTGTACAGTCGGGCGGCCATGAGTGCCACCATCCTGATCGTCGAGGACGAGTTCGCGGTTGCCCGCGGGATCCAGTACGCCCTCCAGCAGGAGGGCTACCAGGTCGCGGTGGCCAAGAGCGGCGAGGAAGGCCTCGACTTTGCCACGCACCAGGCCCCGGACCTCGTCGTGCTCGACGTCCGCCTGCCCGGCATGGACGGCTTCGAGGTCCTCCGTCGTCTTCGGGCGTCAGGCTCCAAGGCGCCGGTCCTCGTGCTCACCGCCCGCGACGACGAGGTCGACAAGGTGATCGGGCTCGAGCTCGGCGCCGACGACTACCTGACCAAGCCGTTCGGCCTGCGCGAGCTGATGAGCCGGATCAAGGCGCTCCTGCGGCGGGCGTACGGCGACCTGAGCGACGCCGCCGGCGGCCGGGTCATCCGTCACGGCGACCTCGTGATCGACCTCGAGCGGCGCCGGGTCCAGCGCGGCGATCGCCGGATCAGCCTGACCCCGACCGAGTTCGAGATCCTCCGTCACCTCGCCTCGCGCCCGGGCCGGGTCTATACCCGGAGCGAGCTCCTCGAGCTCCTTCGCGACTACGAGGCGCTCGACCAGGACGAGAAGACGATCAACGTCCACGTCAGCCATCTCCGGGACAAGATCGAGGACGACCCGGCCGTGCCGGCATTCGTGATGACGGTCCGCGGCGTCGGCTACGCGTTCGCCGAGCGGTAGCGCGGGCACGGTCACGGACGGCACGCCAGGCCCGGGCGACCCGCTCCCCGGCGAACCGCTCGACACCGCCCAGCTCGACGGACCGTCGGCCGCCGCCAGGGCCCGACCCCGCGGGCGCGTCCGTGTCCAGCGCCCGCGGCTCGTCCCGAAGGTGATCCGGAAGCTCACCCCGCGAACGCTCCAGGGCCGGCTGACCCTCGGCTTCGCCGGCGTCGTCGCCCTCAGCCTCTTCCTCGTCACGATCTTCGTCCTGAACCGGCTCGACGACGAGTTCCGCTCGCAGCAGCAGGTCGAGCTCCGCGCCCGGACCGAGCGCGTCGCGGCCTATGTCGACTCGCTGGCCCGCCAGATCATGGCCGATCAGCCGGTCGTCACCGCCGACAACGGCGTCGCTCGGCCCGTCGTGGCCGCCCTGTCGTCAGAGATCTTCGGGCGCCTGATCGCGGATCTCCTGGCCGAGGCCGACGTCGACATCGTCCTCGGCCTGCCGACCGTCGGCAGCGGCGACGCGATCGGCTTCGTGCCCGCCCCGAACGGCCGGTTCCACATCGCCGCCTCGTCGCCCGGTCGGCCGGGTCTGACGAAGGAGGCCCTCCAGGCCGAGCCGCGCGAGGTTTCGGCCGACTGGAGCGCCCAGCCGTTCGTGATCTTTGTCCAGCTCTCGAACCCGTACACATTCCGCCAGACCGCGATCGACAACGTCACCACCGTGACTGCCGCCGTGGGCACGCTGGCGCTCGGGATCGCGGTGATCGTGGCCGCCGCGATGGCTCTCCGCGTGACGACCCCGCTGCGCCGGCTGACCGAGGCCTCGCGGGCGCTGGCCGAGGGTGACCTCACGAGCCGGATCCCGCGATCGGAGACGGGTGCCGGATCGTCCGAGCTCCAGGAGCTCGCCACCCAGTTCAACGCGATGGCCGACCAGCTCGAGGAGAGCGTCGAGATCATCCGGCGCGATCGCGACCGGAGCCGCGACTTCCTGGCCGACGTGTCGCACGAGCTGCGGACGCCGATCGCCGCCCTCCTCACGTTCAACGAGCTGCTCACGGAGCGGGCCGGCGACGACCCGACGGCCCGCGCCGAGTTCCTCGGGAGCAGCCGTGTCCAGCTCGAGCGGCTCGACTGGCTCGCCCAGAACCTGCTCGAGCTCTCGAAGCTCGACTCCGGACTCGTGCTCCTCGACCTCCGCCCGGACGACGTGCGGGCGGCCGTCGAGACCGCGATCGAGCAGGCCGGGCCGGCGGCCAGGCGGCGCGGGGTGGCGCTCTCGCTCGAGCCGGCCAGCGCGCCGATCCGGCTCCGCCACGACCCCCAGCGGATCGGCCAGGTGGTCACGAACCTCGTCGGCAACGCGATCAAGTTCACCGAGCCCGGCGGCACCGTCCGGGTCCGGGTCGGGCCGGGGCAGGACGGCGGGGCGATCATCGAGGTGGTCGACAGCGGGATCGGGATCGAGCCCGCCGAGCTCCCCCGGATCTTCGAGCGCTTCTACCGCGGCTCACTGTCGAACGAGGCCCGCGGCAGCGGCAGCGGCCTCGGCCTCGCGATCGTTCACTCCATCGTGGACATGCACCGCGGCACCGTCGAGGTCGCGAGTCGGCGGGGCGCCGGGACCACGTTCACGGTCACGCTGCCGGCAGATCCGCGCCGCGAACCCGGCCCGATCGCCGGCACGACGCCGATCGAGACCGGGCTCCGGCCGCGGCCCACGACGCTGGAACGTGACGCCAACGGACCGAAGATGGCGGATTCTTCACCGGGCGGGGCGCCGGGACTGAACCGCGAGACCCCAGGCTAGGGCACGATGAGGAGCCAACTCCGCGGCGTGGACCAATTCGTCCCGCCGCCTGCCAGGATGAGACCCACCCGATGACCGATCAGCCAACCGACCCGCGCGACGAGACCCAGCCGCATGATCGTGGCGGATGGCCGCCAGCCAGGCCCGACCCGTGGCGCCCCGCCGAACCTGACCCGTGGCGCCCGGCCCCGACACCCGGCCCGGTGGTTCCGTCGCAGGCGGACACGCAGGCCGCCTCGTTCTCGCCGGCGCCGGAGCCCCGGACGGACT
>JALYPW010000293.1 GCA_030856145.1 Chloroflexota bacterium
CGGTGGCCCGGTCGCGGCCGAAACGACCCATTCCGGGTGGCGGCCGTGCCCAATGGAGGAGCCCCTTGCTGAGCTGGCCCCTGACTGACGAAGAACGTCTGCTCCAGGCCACCGCCCGGGAGTTCGCCACGCGGGTGGTCGCCCCCACGGCGATCGAGCGTGACGAGGCGGAGCGATTCGATCGATCGATCTTTGCTGCGATGGGCGAGCTCGGGTTGACCGGGGCGCCGCTGCCGGAGTCGGTCGGCGGAGCGGGCTTCAGCTACCTCGGCTGGTCGCTGGTCATGGAGGAGCTCGGCGCCGCGGACATGGCCACCGCCGTCACGCTCTCCGTCCACATCCTGTCGCAGTACCCGGTCGTCACGTGGGGCAACCCGGAGCAGCACGAGCGCTGGCTCCGGCCAATGGTGGCGGGCAGCGCCCTGGGCGCATTCGCCCTGACGGAGGCCCAGGCCGGATCCGATGCGGCCGCGATCCGGACCCGGGCGGAGCGTGTCGGTCCGGCCGATGCGCCGGAGGGTTACCGCCTGACGGGCACCAAGATCTGGATCACGAACGCGCCGGAGGCCGACCGCTACCTCGTGTTCGCGACCGTGGACCCGGCTCTCGGGCCGAAGGGGATCGCCGCGTTCCTCATCGAGAAGGGGATGAGCGGGTTCACGTTCGGCGCCCACGAGAAGAAGATGGGGATCCGGTCGTGCCCGGCGGCGGAGCTCGTGTTCGAGGACTGCCTCGTGCCGCTCGAGAACCGACTCGGCGCCGAGGGCGAGGGCTATCGGATCGCGCTGTCGGCGCTCGCTGAGGGCCGGATCTCGATCGCCGCCGCGTGCGTCGGGATCGCCCGTTCGGCGCTCGAGCAAGCCGCCGCCTATCTCGGTCAGCGGAAGGCGTTCGGTGCGCCGCTCGCGGATCAGCAGGGGCTCCGGTTCCTCGTTGCCGAGATGGCACGGGACGTCGAGGCGGCACGGGCCCTGACCCGCCAGGCAGCCGCGATGAAGGACCGCGGCGAGCCGATCGGCGTTGCCTCGTCGCTCGCGAAGTGGACCGCCTCCGACACGGCGATGAAGGTCTCGACCGACGCGGTCCAGCTGTTCGGGGCGAGCGGCTACTCGCGCGAGACCGGGATCGAGCGCCTGATGCGCGATGCGAAGGGCGCCCAGATCTACGAGGGCACCAACCAGATCCACCGCCTGATCGTCGCGGACGACGTGCTGGGCGAGTGACGGAGCGTCGCCCGCCGCAGGCCCGCCCCGTGCTTGCGGCACTGCTCCCGGGCCCGAGGCTCTCCGGCGCCTGTGGCCGATCCGCGCCTTGCCCGCCGGCCTCGCGCGGGCCGTGCGCCATGCCAGATGTACGCTCTGTGAACTTGGCGACGGGCCGACAGCATCGACGCATGCCACTTGTTGGTGATCACGATCAACTGCCAACGGGAAGCGCGACCACGGCTGTCACATGTTCGGCCGGGCGCGCATCCGCCGTCGCCGCGCGGGTTCGGCGTTGGCACATGTGCGACCGGACGAGCATGTGGCAGGAGTACTGAGCGACTACAGTCCCGGCCGAGCGTGGCGCACCCGGCGGGTCCCCGCCACCGCGAGACCGCTGCTCGCCACGGAACCAATTGGCAGGAAGCCGAGGGCGTTGATCCGCCCCGCTGGACGGCGCAGCCAGGCGGCGATCGCGTGGCCGTCTGCCGGGAACTTCGAGCGGAGCGTCGTGGCGTGACGGGCCACGTCGCGCCGATTCGTCCGCCCGTCGGCCAACACGACCCATGTCGACACCGACGCCGCATCCCATCCTCGCCCCCGGGCGATCTCCGCCGCGAGCCGACCCTTGCGGTCGACGCCGGACATCAAGTCATTGACGTCGACGAGCTCCGACTTGAGTTCGATCACGAGGAGGCAGCGTGTCGCCGCGTGCCACGCAAGGCCGTCGATGACGCCGCGCTCGCCCCAGATCGAGAATGACACCTCTGGCTCGTAGTCCCAGCCGGGCAGCGCCCCGAACCGGCCCGCCATCTCCTCGTGAATCGCCGCGTGGCGGGCGTTCAGGAGGCGCGGGAGGTCGCCGCCCTGCCAACGGATCGACACATCGAGGGTCACGTCCAACGCCGCCGCGATTCGGCGCAGCGCGTCGACGCGGACCGCACTGAATCGACCATGCTCGACCCGCCCGACGACCGCCCGCGGCACGTCCGCCGCGATCGCAACTTCCTCCTGCGTCAGGCCCCGCCGCAGCCGAATCGCGCGAAACCCTGTGCCAACCCGGACGTCGTCCATGAG
>JALYPW010000295.1 GCA_030856145.1 Chloroflexota bacterium
GGCCGGAGCCGGGTCACGTTCCGGCCGACCGCCTCGACGACGCCCGCCACGTCAATGCCCGGGATGTTGCGCTTCGGACGACGCAGGCCGCTCGTCAGGCGGATCAGGTACGGCTCGCCCCGGAGGAGGTGCCAGTCGAACGGGTTGAGGGCGACGGCCTGGACCCGGACGAGGACCTGGTCGTCGGTCGGGACGGGCTTCGGGACATCCTGGAGCGACAGGACGTCGGGCGATCCATAGCGGCGATAGACGATGGCTTGCAAGTTGCCCCCTGGTTTTGTCGGTTGCCTGACGCCGTTGGGACGTACGGTGTAAGTCTGGACGTACATCGTAAGTCTGTCAAGCCAGGACTTACGCTGTGAGTTACGATCGGACGATGGCAACGGGATCCCGCGACCGCTTGTCGTCGTCGCGCCTGTCGCTGACCCGCGATCGGGTCCTGCGCGCGGCCATCGCGCTCGCCGACCAAGGCGGGATCGATGGGCTGAGCATGCGCCGGCTCGGCCAGGAACTCGGCGTCGAGGCGATGTCCCTGTACAACCACGTTGCGAACAAGGACGACATCCTGAGTGGCATGGTCGACCTCATCGTGAGCGAGTTCGAGCTGCCCGATCCTGGTGCCGACTGGCAGGCGGCGGTCCGCTTGACGGCGATCTCGGCCCATGACGTGCTTGTGGAACACCCCTGGGCGGCAAGTGTCATGTTGTCGGTCACCGGCAGCAGTCCCGCCCGCTGGCGCTACATGGACGCGCTCCTGGGAACGCTGCGCCGGGCCGGATTCTCGGCCGAACAGACCGATCATGCCTATCACACGCTGGACAGCCACATCACGGGCTACACCCTCTGGCAGGTCCAGATCCAGGCTGACCCGACGGACCTTCCCGACCTCGCCGAGCGCTTCCTCGAGGCCCTTCCGGTCGATGCGTATCCCGACCTCGTCGCGCACGTCCACCAGCACCTGCGGGATCGGAACCCGGACGACGAGGGCGCATTCGCCTTCGGGCTCGACCTGATCCTCGATGGCCTGGCCCGGATCCGCGACGCAACCGCGCCGGCAGTTGCCTGATGCTGCCGGTCCGGCCCGCTCGACCGCCGGTCGTTCGGGCGGTGGTTCAGCGCGGAGTCGCCGCGGGGTCCGGTTCGAGGAGGGAGATCGACTCGAGGACCACCGCCGGGCGCGGGTAACGTGCACCTCACGGCTGGGAAAACTTTCGGGTCAGGCTTGACTCCGTCGGCGCACGGTACACTCTCCCAGCAAGCCGACATAGCTCAGTGGTAGAGCAGCTGTTTCGTAAACAGCAGGTCCTCGGTTCAAGTCCGAGTGTCGGCTCCACAATCCCGGATCGACCCGGTCCACCGAGCCCCTGAGGCCTCCTCGGGGGCTCGGTGCTTATCCTGGGTCGCGGGTTGACCAGTACTCGCGCCAGCCGCCGAACTCGGTGATCTCGCGATGGATGCCCTCTGCCATCTCGCGAGGGAAGAGGATTCCGGGGACGGTTCGCCCGTCCTCCAGCTGGACCGGGCCGCGGTAGAGGCCGGGCGGCTCACCCGACTCGACCCGCTCCCAGACCTCGTCGGGCATGTCGTAGAGCTCACCGGGGACGGAGATCCCGCCCTCGTCGACCTCGAACATCCCGGGGTGAACGTCGCCGATCGAGAAGATCCGGTAGCGCGGCGCCGTCCGGAACTCACCGAGGAAGGTCGCCCCAGCGAGATTGGCGTTCAGCTTCAGGCCCCGCATCAGGGTGCCGTTGACGAAGAGTTGACTGGACACGGGCCTCCTTTGTCGAGTGCTGCGAGGCTCGGTCGGGCGTCGACCAGACCGAGCCTCGAAATGTGTCGGGTGGCTGGTCAGGCCTCCTCGGGATCGGCCGGCGGTGGGGTCATCACCGCTTCGCGCATGGTCGCAGACGTCAGGGCCCCCTCGCGCCACGCCACGATGGCGATGACGATGGCCCCGAACACGTAGCCGATCCAGACGGTGTTCGGCTGGCGGACGATGCCGGTCGACGGATCCCAGATCAGGCCGGCCGGATCGTGGATCAGGCCCACGGCGGCAAGCACGGCGCCGATCAGGGAAAAGACGATCGCCCGGCTGTACTGCCTGTCGATGACGAACACGGCGATCGCCCCGAGGAGCAGGCCGGCCAGGACCGCGCCCGCCCCGAGGATCGACATGCCGTCGTAGATCACGCCGTTGCCGGCAAGCTTGTCGAAGCCGACTGTCGTGGCGTTGGTGCCGGCAGTGGCCAGGGCGTTGTCGATCTGGCCCTGGGCCCACGACGCGATGTTCGGGAGCAGGGCGAGGACCACGGCCGGCGCGTGCCGGGCCGGTGTCATCTGGAACGCCTGGGCGCCGATCACGAGGCCGATGAACAGGAGGATCGGCACGAGCGCCTGGATCGGGATGACCGCCAGGAAGAGGCCGACGAGCCCGAGGAGGCAGATCAGGCCGATCACGACGCCGGTCGCGAGCGAGTAGCCGATCCGGCCGCCCACGGCCTTCCAGCCGGGATGGCCGATATAGACGGCGGGCGGAAATGGGCTGCCGAGGAAGGAGCCGATCACCGCGCCGATCCCGTCGGCGAGCAGGATGTGGCGGAGGTTGTACGAGTCGCCGGCCGCCGCGGCGCTCTCGACGTTGTTCATCCCCTCGGTGAAGTTGTAGATGCCGAGTGGGATCGCGGTCGCGAGCAACGGGAAGACGTCGGACACCCGGGCGAGGAAGTCAACGCTGAACGTCGGCAGGTGGATCCCGAACTGGGCGAACGATTCACCGACCGCGGCGGAGCTCAGGCCCTGCCAGCCGAAGACGACGTACGACAGCCAGCCGATCGCGGTGCCGACGATGACGGCGGCCAGACCACCGGGGATGCCGAACGGCAAGCGGACGCCTGCGGTCCACGACAGGAGGATGATCGAGAAGGTCGCGAAGGCGATCCATGGCGCCTCCATCATCTGGAACGCGGGCCGCATTGCGATGAACGCGATCGAAATGCCGGCCAGGGTGCCGAGCATTGCCGCGCGCGGGGTGAAGCGCCGGATCGTGGGGCCGATGAAGGCGCCGAGGATGACGATCAACCCGATGAACAGGGCCCACAGCAGGCCGGCCTGCCACGCCTCGATCGCGTTCTGGGTCTTGAGGAAGACCGGGAGCATGATGACGAACGTGACGAAGAAGTAGTGCGGGACGCTCGGGCCGTAGGGCATCGCCGCGACGTCCGAGCGGCCTTCCCGCTTCGCCAGCTGGTACGCCAGGTACGCATAGAACAGGTTGCCGAGCGGCAGCGCGATCGCCAGGGCCGGCAGGATCCGGCCGTACACGTCCGACGCCGGAATCTGGACGACAAACAATGCCAGTCCCGACAGGACCAGCACGTTCAACAGGACGTTCGTCCCGAGTCCGAAGAACGCGTTCCAGTCGCCGGGAACCCACAGCTTTGGCTTGAACGATGACGAGCTCGTTGTCACGCGCAGAACCTCCCTCACGGGCGGGGCCCCGATCGGTCCCGCAGCCAATCCCTCCAACCCCTCCCGCGGGGGCGGCCAACCCTCATTCGATAGGCGTCAGTCCGTCCCGTTCGATCGAGCCGCCGACCCGGCACCGGTCGTTGTGCCGAGCGCCGCGAGGAAGTCGGTCGACGTTCCGACCCAGCCGAAGATCCCGCCCTGGGCCTTGATCATCTCCAGGGCAACACGCTGGAACTCCGGGAAGTAGGACGCAACCGCATCGGACAGGACGAGGGCGTCGTAGCCCCGGTCGTTCGCCTCGCGGACGGTCGTCGTCACGCAGACCTCGGTCGTGACCCCGCAGGCGACCAGCTTGGTGATGCCC
>JALYPW010000268.1 GCA_030856145.1 Chloroflexota bacterium
CGCTGAACCTGCGTCCGTCTGGCAGCGGGACGTCAACCATGTCACGGGGGATCGAGACCATCGACACGGTCTGACCCACCGGATCGAGCGAGACGACGATCATCGTGTCCGTGAGGTACGTGTTCCGGCCGACGCCCGCGTCGACGCCGACGAGGAGAACGTTCTGGCGAGGGACGGCCGGCGACGGCGAGGCCGACGGGGCGATGCTCGGCAAGCTGGCCGACTCGGACGGCAGCGTGACCTCCGGATCGGGCACGGCGGAGGCGGATGCGTTCGGGTCCCACGCGCCGACCGTCTCGGGCTCGTTGGGGATGATCTGGTCGGCCGCCTCCCGGGCAGTCTCGGTCGCGTAGGCGGCGAGGCTCTGCGGGACGATCAGGACAAGCGCGAGCAACGCGACCGGCAACGCGTCGCGCCGCCCGATCCGAGGGTACCGGCCGTCAAGCAGGCTCGACCCGATCGCGGCGGCACGCCACACGAGCAGCAGGGCCTGGAGGCCGGACAGGACGGCGACCGTCGCGGGGTCGAGGGCGATTCCGAGCAGCCGGGTCGTCGGGATCAGGAGGAATCCGCCAACGATGAGGAGCAGGGTGGCGAGCGTCGGGACGCCGAACAGCGCCGCGCGCCGACGGCGTCCCGCGGCGAGGTGTCCCAGGCCGGGGAAGATCGAGTCGAGGAGGGCATGGAGGTGACGGGACCCCCGGCGCGGCGTGACGGCCGCGTCGCCCTGGGGCGAGGTGCTCACGTCGACCGAGCCTATCAGAGCCGGCGCGGTCCCCCGCGTGATCATCGGCTGGGAGGAGAGGGATCCGGGCTCGGTCGGACCTGGGTCGGGTATTATCCCCTCCGCTCCACTGGCGAGTGGCCAAGCGGTAAGGCGCCTGACTCTGGATCAGGAGATCGAAGGTTCGAATCCTTCCTCGCCAGCCAATGTCTTGAGTCGCGACATCGGCGACACATGATTCGCGACATCGGCGACATGTGTGATCAGCCGGTCGCCCGAGACCCCGGCCACCGGCCGGGGTCTCTTCGTTGGTTGCGCCAGTACGGGCGATCGGGCTCGATCAGGTGGGCCGAGAGGATCTCGCCGGTGTCGAGGGCGACGACCGTGACCTCCTGCTCGTCGACAATGGCGAGGACCCGCCGGCGGGCGTGGGCCGCCCCGATCCTGAGGTGGTGCAGCCGACCGGCCCGGCGCAGGGTGATCGCGCCGCTCTTGTCGGCGATGTCGTAGCGGAGGCGGAAGTGGCCGGCCGCGCGGGGCCCGGCAGCGACCGCCTTCGGGGTCGCCGCATACGCCTCGGCAGGGGTGATCCGGCCGGTCGCCCGGTGCGGCCGGAGCTCGTTGTACTCGAGGCGGAAGGCGTCGAGCTGGGCTTGGAGCTGGGCGAGGGTGGGCGCGGCCGGCCGGCGCCCGAGCCAGCGTTTCAGGGTCTGGTGGAAGCGCTCGATCTTGCCCTGGGTCTGGGGATGCCCGGGCGCCCCGTTCTTCTGGCGAATGCCCAGGTAGGCGAGCAGGTACTCGAACCCGTTCCGGCCGCCGGTGAACCGCGACGTGTAGACCGCCCCGTTGTCGGTGAGCGTGCGGCGGGCCAGCCGTGGGTGTCGCCAGCGGCTGTGAACGTGGCCACGACGTCGTCTCCGCTCACCCGGCGGACCGCCGTGCAGGCGACCAGGTAGCGGGAGTGGTCGTCGAGCCAGTTCAGGATCTCGACCTCGGTCCCGTCGGCCAGGCGCCAGTGGGTGAAGTCGGACTGCCACAGCTCGTTGGGTGCGGCCGCCTCGAACCGGATCCACGAGCTGCGCGGGCGCTTGCGCGGCTCGGGCACGATGAGGCCGGCCGCGTGCAGGACCCGCCGGATGGTCGAGGTCGACGGGACCGCCACGCCGTCGCGCCCGAGGTGCCAGCCGATCGTGACGGGCCCGGCGTCGAGACCGCGCCCGCTAAGCTCGGTGCGGAGCGCGACGATCCGCGCGCGCGCGGCGTCGGGCATCCGGCCCGGGCTCGTGTGCGGCCGCCGAGATCGCGGCTCGAGGGCGTCAAGGCCGCCATCACGGTACCGGCGGAGCAGGCGCTGGAGGTGCTGTCGGCTGATCCCGACCTCGGCCGCGGCGGCGGTGACGGACAGCTGCTTGGAGACGACCTTGAGGACGGCCACCCGATGCTTCGACATGCGGCCGACTGTCGCGCATGTCCCGACTCACCTGTCACCGATCAGGTGTCGCCTATGTCCTGGACTCAGACACCCTCATCTCCAGCCAAACCACTATCCGTAGCGGTGTGAGCGTTCCAGACCACGGCCCCTGGTTCTCGCTCCTCGATCGAGCGTGATCGGACCTCCACATTGGAGGAACGGTACGTGATCTGGTCAC
>JALYPW010000315.1 GCA_030856145.1 Chloroflexota bacterium
GTCGCCGGCTGGACGAGGATCTCGCCGTGGACCCCGAGCTGCGCGCTGCCGTCGCGGCGGCCCTTGCGGATCGGGCGCGGGCCTATCTCGTCGGTGCGGCCGCGGTCGGCGCGCTGGCAGGTGAACGCGGCCGGCTGATCGTGGAGGAGCGGCTCGCGATCGTCGAGCGGGTGCCGGCTGCCGATCCAGCCACGAGTCGCTGCCTGGACGCCGTCGTCGCCGCCGGGGGCGGCCGACTCGTTGATGCGATCCGCCGCGACGTGACGGGCGGTGTCCGGCGGCTACTCGCGAGGACCGTCTGGCTGCCGGACCTCGCGGCGTGTCTCGCGATCCAGGCCCTGCTGCCGGCCGGCTGGCTGGCGGTGCCGCGCGACGGGTCCGCGGTCGTGGACGACGTTGGCGTGGCCCTTGGCGCGGCGGATACCGTCCTGGAACGACGAGCGGAGCAACAGCGCCTCGCCACGGACCTCGAGAGGGCCGACGACGACCTGGCCACGCTACGGGCGGTGGCCGCCACGACGACATCGGCGGCCGAGCGGGCCAGAGGGGACCACGAGCTGGCCCGCGCCGACGAGGCTCGACTGGCCGCCGAACATCGCCGCGCGGAGGAGGTCGAGCGCGCGGCCGCCCGCGATGCCGAGGCGATCGCCCGGGAAGTGGCCTGGCACGAGGCCCAGCGGTCCCGACTGGCCGCAGAGGTGACGCGCCTGGCGGAGGCGGTTGCTTCGAACAGCCCGACCGCGGAACCGGCAGGGCCCGGCGATCCCCAGCTGGTGACCGATGACGAACGATCTGCGGTCGCCGTCTGGGAGGCACGGGCGGCGGAGCTTCGAGATCGCCGCGACCGTTTGGCGTCTCGACTCGCGACGCACGAGGCCGGGCGCCGGGACGCGGAGCACCAGGTGGCACGGGCCGAGGCCGCGGCTGCCATGGCCGAGGACCGGGTCGCGCGCGCGGAGCGCGAAGCCGCGACACTCGCGGATGGTGATCTGGTGCTCAGCGCCGAGCGCGATTCCCTGCGGGCAGAGATGGCGGCAGCGGCGACGGCAGAAGCGCAGGCCCGCGACGCCCTCGTCGCCCTCCAGACCGCCGATGCCATCGACCGGGCACGTCTGTCGGACGGAGAGCGCGCCGCGACCGGCGCCCGCGATCGATTGCGCAGCGCCGACGATCGCCTTCGAGCAGCCGACCACACCCAGATCGAGGCCCGCGTTGGTCTCGAGTCGCTGCGCGAGGGCGTGCTCGCAGAGCTGGCCGGAATGGGCGAGCTTGGGTCGCGGAGCCTGGGCGTTTCGCCGGATCCGGCCGACGACGCCATCTGGACCGGTGTCCAGGACGACCGGGTCATGGCCGACGACACCGTTGCTCTCGAGGCTGCGCTCGCCGTGGTCGCCGAGGGCTGGACAGCGGCGCCGCCGACCGTGCCGGCGCCCACACCTGGTCGGCTTGCGCAGCTACGCCGTCGCTATCACGAGCTCGGTGCCACCAACCCGTACGCCGTCGACGAGTACGCTGAGCTACGGGTTCGGCTCGAGACGCTCGAGACACAGGGCGCGGATCTGTTGTCCGCCATCGCCAGGACCCGCGAGCTCATCGCGGAGCTCGAATCGATGATCGCGACCCAGTTCCGCGCGACGTTCGAAGCACTCGAGGGCGCGTTCGAGCGCCGGTTCGAGCAACTCTTTGGTGGTGGGTTTGCGCGGCTGGCCCTGACCGACCCGACAGATCTCGGCTCGACCGGCATCGAGATCGTCGCCCGACCGCCCGGAAAGAAGCCCCAGGCACTCGCGATGCTGTCGGGCGGGGAGCGGGCGTTGACCGCGGTCGCCCTGCTGTTCGCCATGCTCGAGGTCCGGCCCGTGCCGTTCTGTGTGCTGGACGAAGTCGATGCGGCGCTCGACGAGGCAAACATCGGGCGGTTCGCGGATGCGCTGCGCAGCCTGGCGCACCAGACGCAGTTCATCGTCATCACCCACAACCGCGGCACGATCGAGGCAGCAGACGCGCTATATGG
>JALYPW010000341.1 GCA_030856145.1 Chloroflexota bacterium
CGGCATACGGCGCGTCGGCGTTCGGGCGGCCGGCGCTGACGTCGGCGTAGATCGCCCGGAACAAGGCCCCGAACGTGTCGCCGAAGCCCTCGACGTGACCGCCGGGCAGGGCCGCCGCCGCCGCGCCGGCCTTGCCCATCAACGCCGGGTTGCGCAGGAGCAGCTCATTGGGGCGGTCGCGATGGCCGACCCACAGGTGGTCGGGCGTCTCGGAGTCCCACCAGGCGGCGCCGTCGGAGCCGTCGATCTCCCACTGGAGAGAGTTTTTCCGGCCGGCGCTGATCTGCGACACGGCCACCGAGCCGCGGGCACCGTTGGCGAAGCGGAGGAGGAGCGTCGCCGTGTCCTCGGTGCCCATCGGCCGGGTGACCGTGTTCGCAGATCGACCGGTCGAGAACGTCTCGACCGGTCCCGTCGGCTCGTGGCGGGACGTCACGAACGTCGCGAGGTCAGCCATCACCGAGACAATCGGCTGACCGGTCACGAACGCCATGAGATCCAGCCAGTGCGACCCGATGTCGCCGACCGCCCGGAGCGCGCCGCCCTGGCTCGGGTCGAGCCGCCAGTTCCAGTCGGTGTCGTGGAGGAGCCAGTCCTGGAAGTAGTGGCCGGTCACGAAGCGGATGTCGCCGAGTTGACCGGCGGCAATCGATTCGCGCATGTGCTGGTGGAGGGGGTAGAAGCGGATGTTGAAGTTGACCGCGTTGACGAGCCCGCTGGCCTGCGCCTCGTCGACCAGCCCGGCCGACTCCGATGCGGTCATCGCCAGCGGCTTCTCGCACACGACATGCTTGCGGGCGGCCAGGATCGCCCGGGCCTGGGGGACGTGAAGGTGGTTCGGCGAGGTGACATGAACCACACGGACCGTCGGGTCGTCGAGGATCTCGTCGAGCGAGCCGTACGCATGGGGGACGCTCAGCGCGTTCGCCCGGGCCGCGCCGCGCTCCGGGGTGCTGCCGAGGACGCCGCGCACGTTGACACCGATCCGGCGGAGTTGCTCGACGTGGACGGTCCCGATGAAGCCCGTCCCGATGACGGCGGCTCCGATATCGGCGAGGTTGGTCATCCAGCTCCTGACGGATGGTGGCCGGCCCCGTGACGAGGGCCTGGCGACCGGAGTTGTCTAGACGATCTAGAGCGCTCAGCGATGGTATCGAGCCGATCCCGCGGCAGTCAAGGTTCGGAGGTGGAGTGACTGCGCGACGGTGACACCCTGCACTTCGCATGGTGACCGTCCGACTTTGGCGCGTCAAGTGCAAAAGTGAGAAAGTCGCGCCTCTCCCAGCCCGTATGATCCAGGCGTGACCGGTCCGCTGCCCGACGAATCACTCGACGCCCTCGTGCTCGTCCTCGACGAGATCCGGCTTGGCCGGTCGCGGTCGCGGGCCGAGCTGGTCGAGCGGACGGGTCTCGGGCGGGCGATCGTGTCGCAGCGGGTCGGCGAGCTGATCGAGCGTGGGCTCGTCGTCGAGGGTGACCCAGGGCCGTCCACCGGTGGCCGTCCGCCCCGCCAGCTGACGTTCCGGGCGGACGCGGGCCACCTGCTCGTAGCCGATCTCGGCGCGACCAGCGTGGACGTGGCCCTGACGACGCTCGACGGGCGGATCCTCGGCCACCACGACGAACCCGCGGAGATCGAAGCCGGTCCGGACTCGGGTCTCGGCCGCGTCGAGGAGCTGTTCGACCAGCTGCTGGCCACGACGCACGTCGTCCCCGGCCGGTTGTGGGGGATCGGGATCGCGGTCCCCGGGCCGGTCGAGTTCGCCACGGGCCGCCCGATCTCGCCACCGATCATGCCCGGCTGGGACGGCTATCGGATCCGGGAGCGCTTCGCCGCCCGCCATGGTGCCCCCGTCTGGGTCGACAACGACGTGAACGTCCTCGCCCTCGGCGAGTGGCGGTCCGGGGTGGCGGCCGGCCACGACGATGTCGTCGTCGTGAAGATCGGGACGGGGATCGGGGCCGGGATCATCACCGGCGGCCGGCTCCACCGCGGCGCCCAGGGCTGCGCCGGCGATGTCGGCCACATCCAGGTCACCGACGATGCGGCCGTGATCTGC
>JALYPW010000394.1 GCA_030856145.1 Chloroflexota bacterium
CGGCAGTGCCGCGCGTTTACTCCGCCGGGTCCAACGCCTTGTTGACCTCAGGTTCGGCGTTGGTGCCGTGGTTCTGCATCCAGTTTGGATCGACGCCGGTGTTGCCGAGGAGCCCGGTCTGTCCCCCGTCGTCGCTCTGGACCGGCTGGTCGTCGGCGTGTGCGCCCTTGCTGCTCGCGCTGCCCGGCGTCATCGTTCCGCTCTTCTCCGTGTGCTCCCGATACGGGTCGTTCTGCTGCTCGTTCGACATGGGACACCTGGCTGAGGGGCGCGACCGGCGTCGACGGGTCGCGACCGGACGATCGCGGCGGACAACGAACGTGCGCTCGTCACTGCGTCCGCCGGCTCAAGGACGTTGGCGGAGACGTTTCGAAATTGCGACGGATCAGCCATCGACGCGCACCGCGATGAGTTCGGAGCGAGTTGACGGTCCAATGTGTTACCAAGCGATTGAACGGAGACAGCCATATGGGCAAGCTGATCTACTCGATGAACGTGTCGCTCGACGGGTTCATCGAGACCACGGACGGCAGCCTCGACTGGGCAAACGTCGACGAGGAGCTCCATACCTGGTTCAACGACCAGGCTCGGACGAGGGACGCGTTCCTGTACGGGCGCCGGTTGTACGACGTGATGGCGTCGTACTGGCCGACCGCCCAATCCGACCCCGACGCCACGCCGGCCATGATCGACTTCGCCCACATCTGGCGCGATCGACCGAAGATCGTGTTCTCGAGAACGCTCGACGAGGTCGCGCCGGGCTGTCGGCTCGTCCGCGGCGACCGGTTCAGAGCCAGCGCCTGAGTGCGGAGAGGCAGCGGTCACTCGAGGAGGTAGCGGGCGACCTCGTTGATCAATGGCTGGCCGGCCGCGAACCGGCGGACCTGGTCGCCGGCGAGCTCGAACGATCGGACGGTGCTTGCAGGAGAGTCGCCGGCCATGTGCGGCGTGATGAGGACGTTGGGCAGTTTCCAGAGGGGATGATCGGGCGGCAGCGGCTCCGGATCGGTGACGTCGAGGGCGGCCCGGATCCGGCCGGCTCGGAGCTCCTCGACGAGTGCCGCGGTTTCGATCGTGCGGCCGCGCCCGGCGTTCACCAACAGCGCTCCGTCCGGAAGGAGGCCGAGCCGTCGCGCGTCGAGCAGGCCCACGGTCTCACTGGTCAGGGGCAGGATGTTCACGAGGATCTCGGCGTCGCCCAGGACCTCGTCGAGGTCGGTCGAACCGCGCACGTCGTCGCGCGCCGTTCGACCCACGCCGATCGATTCGACGCCGACCGGACAGCTCGGGTGGCTCGATGGCGTCCCACGCGCCTCGCGCCTGCGCATCGCGGGACTGCACGAGGCCGCGCTGCATCGCCAGGATCGCGCCGACCACCCATTCAGCGAGCGGCGCGTCGTATACCCCACGGGCGTTGCAGACCAGGACGTGGTCGGGCACCCGGCCGACGAGCCAGTCCACCCCGGCGCTCAGCGACTGGATGACACGGAGCCGCCCCGGTGGGCCAGCCAGCAACTCGAGCAGCGGAGCGCGCGTCGCCGCGGACGGCACGATCAGATCGACCCCCACGAGATCCGGCTTGTGCTCGGGCTCGGGCGGAACGAGCCGGACGTCGACGTTCGCCGGCAGTTCACCCATATGAACCCGCTCGGGGATGTCCGGCAGAGACACGACGACCGTGTCGGGACGGGCTGCTCCGGGCATGTCTGCCGTCAGCCGGGTGTCGCGGCCGGGTCGTCCCGCCGGAGAAGGATCCCGAGGTAGTCCTTCCACGGGCCGACGGCCGCGTCGTGAGAGCCGGCCATCCCCGCGAAGATCTGGGACACGTGGTCCAGGTCGTGGACCGCCCAGGTGGCGAGCAGCTCGCGGAGCGTGACCTCGCCGAGGGACGGGTGGCGGCCGCGCCGGTCGAGATCGGCCTCGTCGTTGACCAGCTCGTCCAGTCGCGCCAGGGTCAGCGTACGCAGCTCCGCGAAGTGCTCGACGAGCCGATCCAGCGGGACGTCCACGTCCCGCTCGACATGGGCGAATCGATCGAACGCATCGAACGGTTTCGATGTCCCGTCCAGGAGAATCCGCTCCGCGCGCGGGATCCAGTCGTCGATCTCGGCCGAGATCAGGTGACCCACGACGTCGCGCGGCCGCCAGCCGTCCGGCACGTCCGGCGTCTCCGTCCAGGCGTCCGGAACGCCGGTCAGCAGCGCCGAGACGACACGCGGCGTGCGGTGGAGGACATCGACGGTGTCGGTGAGGAACGTGGACATCGCGGAGATACTACGGCCTCTCCGGGCTCAGAGGTCGCGGCTGGTGGTCAGCGTTCCCGGGGCGCCGGAGCCACGTTGGGGTTCACGTGGAACACGTTGTCGGGGTCCCATTCGCGCTTCAGCGCAGCCAGGCGTGCCAGCTTCGCGTCGCCGTAGATCTTGCGGCTCTCCTCCGGGCCGACGTCGCCGTTGCCGTTCGCGTATGCCCCGAGGGTCCGGTCCGGCTCGACGATCTGCATCGCCCGGC
>JALYPW010000404.1 GCA_030856145.1 Chloroflexota bacterium
CGGCGCTCGCGCTCCCAGCCGGCCGTCGCGAGCTCGTCGTCGAGCCGCCCGGCCAGGGCTGCCAGTTCGTCGGTGCCGGAATCGAGATCGAGCCACAGCGTCCGCGGCCGGCCGGTCGGCGGAAAGGCATCCGCTCCCGAGATCCGGACGCCGAACGGCGGACTGGCCGCGGCGAGACGGGCCACCGCGGCCGCCAGATCGGCGACACGCGACTCCGGCGTCGGGCCAAGGAAGCGCAGCGTCAGGTGCAACCCGTCGAGCCGAACCCAGCGGACACCGCGGCCGGCCGGCTCGCCGGACCGGATGGTCTCGACGAGGTCGGCGACGGCGGCCCGAGCCGGATCATGGAGGGGGACGGCGACGAAGAGGCGCGGCTCCTCGGTCAAACCGGCCGGCCGGTGCCGTCAGCCCGGCCGGCGCGTTCGGTCCGCCAGGTCGCCCGGTCGGCTTCGAGCACGGCCCGTGCCCGCGCCGCGTCGCGCCAGCCGACGACGTCGGTCTCCTTGTCCTCGAGCAGCTTGTATGTATTGAAGAAGTGCTCGATCTCGATCAGCCGGTGGGGCCGGACCTGGCCGAGGTCCTCGACGTGCGCCTGGTGCGGATCGGCGACCGCGACGCACAGGACCTTGAAGTCCTCGCCCTGGTCGTCGCGCATCTCCAGCCCGCCGATCGGGCGGGCCCAGACCCGACAGCCGGTGAACGTCGGTTCGTCGATCAGGAGCAGCGCGTCCGTGTGATCGCCGTCGCCCGCCCGGGTGTCGGTGATGAACCCGTAGTCGAAGTTGTAGTGGACCGCCGAGGCGAGGACGCGATCGAGGCGGAATACCTCGGCCTCCTCGTCGAACTCGTACTTGTTCCGGCTGCCACGCGGGATCTCGACGACGACCTCGACCACGCCGGGGAAGGCGTCCGGGTCGGGCTTCAACGCATCCGCTCGCTGTCCATCGGCGGAGTGTAGCCGTGGCGGGCGGGTACCGTGGCGCACGCGGCGGGCACGGAAACGCCCGAAGGAACCGACTGCGAACGGTGGCGACCCTGGAACGACCAGCCTTGATGTGATCTCGGCCGGCCGGCTCCCGGATCGGCGGTCGCGGGCCGGGCGTGCCTTGCGGCTCGTCCATTCCGGACCGGCGGCGCTGCGCGGGTCACCCCTCGCCTCGCCTGTCCGTTTGCGTTGGCCCCTTCGGGCAAGACGAACCATATGCCCGGGCCACGGCCCCCACAACCGACTTGTCCACGAACTTCAGTGAGATGCACCCGACTCTGTCCACGAACTGCAATCGCGTGTGGACGCAATGTGGAAACAACCGCAGCCCGGGTGTGCTAGATCGCCGGCCGACACCGATCGATCAATCTGGTGGATCGGCACGTCCGATGAGCACGCGTGCGATGAGTTCAATCCAACCCCGCCGTGTCGCGCGGGAGAGGGCCCGCACCATCGGACCTGGATCTGATCAACCAAACTGATCAGGGGTTCGGGCGCACAGGCCCGCGGCGTTGAGCGAGGAACCGCCGCCGACAACGCCGCGATGGCGCCGGATCAGCGGCCGTCAGTCGTTGTAGAGACGTTCCTCGATGAGCTTTTCCTGCACGGTTCGCCCGTTGGGGTCGAAGCAGGAGAACTCGAAGTGCTTCTCGAACTCGAGGTCCACGTTGTCCTGGCCACCACGGTTCTTCTCGACCGAGACCACGACCCAGTCGCGGAAGCGCTGAGCCTGGTACGGGTTGAACTCGATGTTGACCTTGGCGACGATGTGGTACTTCTCGTTGAGGATCAGGATGATGTCCGCTTCGTAGTTGATCGCCGACGAACCGCGCAGGTGGAAGTTCCGGAGGCGTGACGCCTTCAGGCCCTCCTTGTCAGCGGCGACGATGGCGATCAACGGCACGTCCTCGGACAGGGCGATGTCCTTCAGCCCGTTGACGACGAACGTGACCTTCTCGGTCTCGCTCGTGGGCTCAGGGATCTGGGGCACCTTCTGGAGGTAGTCCACGAAGACCACGAGGCGCCGGTCGCCGCTCAGCACGCGGTGCTGCTGGACGAGCTTGCGGATGTTGTCGACCGTGCTGGCCGTCTGCGAGCCGCGCAGCAGGAACAGGTTCTGGCCGTAGCGGGCGATCCGATCGAGCGACGGACGCAGGCGCGGATTGCTCGCGAGCTGGGCCGCGCCACCGCCGTCGGCCATCCACGTCCCGAGGATCTCCTTGCGGACGTCCTGGATCTTGATCGCGCCGGTCTTGTGAGGGAGGTGGGCCAGGGCCGACTCCATCGCGATCAGGCGATTCAGGAGGTACTGCTCATCGTGCTCGAAGCAGATGTAGAGGACGTTGGCCTGGCCGCCGGACGCGATGTTGCGGGCCATCTGGAGGGCCATCGTCGTCTTGCCCGTGCCCTGGGCGCCACCGATCAGGAGCAGCTCGCCGGCCCGGAGCCCCGTGCCGATCGTCTTGTCCATCGGGGTGAACCCGAGCGGAACGGGCTGGTACTCGCTGACCTTGCCGCTTGTGACCTTGTCATTCAGGTCGACGAGGACATCGAGGGCGGAGCGGGGCACCATGCTCCCGTTGTCGCCGTCGAGGCGCCACGTGGGGGTCGCGGTTGTCGGTTCGGCGGTGTCGGTCACGCTTGCTCGTCCTCCCGGTCAACGAAGTCCCCTGCATCCTAGCACCGCGGTGTGGCTCGACAGGGGCCCGAAAGCGGCGCGGCGATGGGCCGAAAGTCCTGTCCGGATCAGCGACCGAAGTCGGCCGGAGTCAGGACGGCTACCTCGTCCCACAGGCGGGCCACTGTCCGGATCCCCGTCTCGTAGTTGTCGAGGTCCATCCACTCGTTCGGGGCGTGGGCCCGCTGGTCGGGCGGATCGAACCCGAGGAGGACGACCGGCAGGCCGAGGATCTGCTCGAAGCTCGCACACACAGGGATCGAGCCGCCTTCCCGAATGTAGACCGGCTCCCGACCGAACGTCGCCTCGAGGGCCCGGGCGGCGGCTTGCGTTGCGGGGTGGTCAATCGAGGTCAGGCTCGGGTGGCCACCGCCCAGACGGCGAACCTCGACCCGGACGCCGACCGGGGCGATGGCGGCGACATGATCGCGGAGGGCGGCGAAGATGCGGTCCGGATCCTGGGCTGTCACGAGCCGGCAGCTGACCTTGGCGTGGGCATGGGCCGGAATGATCGTCTTGGCGCCCTCGCCCTGGAACCCGCCCCACAGACCGTTCACGTCGAGGGTCGGACGGGCACCGCGCCGCTCGAGGGTCGAGTACCCGTCCTCGCCATGGAGGGCCGGCAGGCCGAGCCGCGCGAGATAGGCCGCATCATCGAATGGAAGCTCGTGCAGCCGCCGGCGCTCGTCGGCCGTCAACTCCACGACATCGTCGTAGAAGCCCGGGATGAGGATCCGGCCGTGCTCGTCCTTCAGGCCGCTGATGATCCGGGCGAGGGCGTTGGCCGGGTTCTCGACCGCGCCGCCGTAGCTGCCCGAATGGAGGTCGACGCCGGTCCCGGTCACGTCGATCTGGGTATACAGCAGCCCGCGCAGGGCGATCGTGATCGCCGGGATGTTGCCCTCGAAGAAGCCCGTGTCGCTGATCAGGGCGAAGTCGGCGGAGAGCCGCTCGCGGTTCGCCGCCAGCCAGGCGTCGAGATGGATCGAGCTCGACTCCTCCTCGCCCTCGAACACGATCCGGAGATTGACCGCGAGGCGGCCCCGGGTCGCGAGCAGGGCCTCGATCGCCCGGAGGTGGAGGTGGAGCTGGCCCTTGTCGTCAGCCACGCCGCGGCCGAGGATCCGACGGCCATCGACGACCGGTTCGAACGGGGGCGAGGTCCAGAGCTCGAGCGGATCGACCGGTTGGACATCGTAGTGGCAGTAGACAAGGACGGTCGGCGCGCCCTCGGCATGGAGCCAGTCGGCGTAGACCACGGGACTGCCGCCGGTCGGGCTGACCTCGACGTGCTCCATCCCGATCCGCTCGAGGTCGGCCGCGATCCATTCGGCGGCGCGGCGGCAGTCGGGGGCGTGCTCGGGCAGGGCCGAGATGCTCGGAATCCGGACCAGTTCCTTGTAGGACTCGAGCCGTTCATCGGCGTGGGTCGCGAGGAATTCCTCGAACG
>JALYPW010000410.1 GCA_030856145.1 Chloroflexota bacterium
GCCAGCCGAAGACCTACGAGGTCCGGGTCGACGGCCGCCTCGCCCCCGGCGTCAGCAGCAAGGACATCATCCTTGCCCTGATCGCCCGGATCGGGATCGGCGGCGGGACGGGCCACGTGTTCGAGTACTCGGGCGACGCGATCCGGGCGCTGACGATGGACCAGCGGATGACGATCTGCAACATGTCGATCGAGGGTGGCGCGAAGGCGGGCCTGATCGCCCCGGACGACACGACGTTCGAGTACGTCGCTGGCCGGCCGCACGCCCCTCAGGGCGCCGCCTGGGACGCTGCGGTCGAGCGCTGGCGGGCGCTGCCCAGCGATGACGGCGCCTCGTATGACAAGTCGATCGCGATCGACGCGTCGACCCTCGAGCCGATGGTGACCTACGGCACGAACCCCGGGATGGGCATCCCGATCACGTCGCGCGTCCCCTCCCCGGCCGACCTCGGCGACGGAGCGGCGAAGCGGGCGCTCGAGCGAGCCCTCGAATACATGGACCTCGAGCCGGGCCAGGCGATCCTCGGCCAGAAGGTCGATGTCGTCTTCGTCGGCTCGTGCACGAACGGCCGGATCAGCGACCTTCGCCTCGCCGCCGAGGTCCTCAAGGATCGCCATGTCGCCGACGGTGTCCGGATGATGATCGTGCCAGGGTCGGACGAGGTGAAGCGCGAGGCCGAGAGCGAGGGCCTCAACGAGATCTTCCGGGCGGCCGGCGCCGAGTGGCGCGAATCGGGCTGCTCGATGTGCATCGCGATGAACGGCGACCAGCTGTCGCCGGGCCAGTACGCGATCAGCACGTCGAATCGGAACTTCGAGGGCCGCCAGGGCAAGGGCGGTCGGACGTTTCTCGCCTCGCCCCTGACCGCCGCGGCATCCGCGATCGCGGGCGAGGTCAGCGACCCGCGGACCCTGCCGGGCATCGAGCTCCTGGCCGCGGTCGGAGGCCGCTGACGATGGCCGCCAGGTTCACGTCATTCACGAGCGCGGTCATCCCGCTCCCGGCCGAGAATGTCGACACCGACCAGATCGTGCCGGCCCGCTATCTCAAGGTGACCGACAAGGACGGCCTCCGCGAGGCGCTCTTCCGCGATTGGCGCTATGACGACGACGGCGGCCTCAAGGAACCGTTGTTCGTGATGGACCGGGTCGCGATGCTCGACCGCAAGATCCTGCTCGTCGGCGACAACTTCGGGACCGGCTCGTCGCGCGAGCACGCGCCGTGGGCTCTCACCGCGTGGGGCATCCGGGCGGTCCTCTCGACCTCGTTCGCCGACATCTTCCGGAACAACGCCCTCAAGAACGGCCTCCTGCCGATCGTCGTCGAGGCCGAGCGACACCGCCAGCTGTTCGAGATGGTCGCGGCCAACCCGACGGCCGAGCTGACCGTCGACCTCGAGGCCCAGGTCATCCACCTGCCGGGCGACGAGGACCTCCCTTTCGAGGTGGACCCATTCGCCCGGATGATGCTCCTCGCCGGAACCGACGAGATGGGCTATCTCATCGCCAAGGTCCCGGCGATCGACGCCTGGGAGGCCGTCCATCCGGCCCGGATCGACACGCGAGCCGGCGCCGCCTGACGGTCGCAGCTCATCCGCGCGCGGACCGGTCGAGTGGTGCGGAACCCGATGCCCGATCCTGTCGTCTCCCGGCCATGACGACCTCCGATCGGGCGCTCCGCCCACTCCTGGCCCTGGCCCTCGCAGCCGGGTTGACCGTCGGCGCCTGCAGCTCGGCCGGCGCTCCGCCCGCGAGCGACCCACAACCGAGCACCCAGCCGCCGGCCGCGAACGAGCCCGGCGGCGGAACGGGCGGGAACCCGGGAACGGGCATCGGCATCGACCTCCCGATCCGTCAGCCGCCGATCGACCCCGGCGCCGGCCAGCCCACGCTGGTGGTGGCGCGACCCGGCCAACGCGATCTCCGGCCGGTCACTCCGATGACCCTCCAGGCCTCGGTCGATGGCCGGCGGGTCCTGGTCAAGGTCACCTGGTACAGCGGCGTGGAGCCCTGCAACGTCCTCGATTCGGTCAAGGTCGAGCGGTCCGGCACGGATATCGCGATCACCCCGTTCGAGGGCACCGGTGACGCGAACGCGATGTGCATCGAGATCGCGGTGCTGAAGGCCACGATCGTCGACCTCGGCGAGCTGGAGCCGGGCACGTACCGGATCGGATCACCGGGCAGCGACGCTCCGCCGGTCGAGATCACGGTGGGCTGATCCGGCGGCTTCGCGCAGGCGGGGAGGTTTCGATCGGCAACCCTCCCCCATACTTCGCCGCGGTGAACCTCTTCGATCTCGTCGTCCTCGTCATGATCGTCGCTGCGGTCCTCCTCGGCATCGGGTCCGGCGCCCTCCCCCAGATCGGCGGGCTGCTCGGTGCGTTCGGCGGGGCCGTCGCGTCGATCATCGGCCTGCCCTGGCTCAAGGAGCCGCTGGACGCGATCGAGCCCGAGTTCCGCGCGATCGCAGTGCTCGGCGGGCTCCTGTTCGTCGTCGGCGTGGGCGAGGCCCTCGGCTCGGCCATCGGCCGCACGATCGCGGTCCGCCTCGGCGGGGGCGTCCTGAGCAGCGTTGATCGCCTGCTCGGCGGGTTCGTGGGCGCCGGCCAGGCCCTCCTCGTCGTGTGGCTCATCGGGGGCCTCCTGGCCGCCGGCCCGATGCGGAGCCTCGCGCTCCAGGCCCAGACCTCGCTCGTCGTGCGCGGGATGAGCGCGATCCTGCCACCGCCGACCGAGATCGCCGCCGGGCTCGGCGCCGTCCTCAACGACACGGGCATCCCCGACCTGTTCGTCGGCCTCGATCCGCTGCCGGCGCCGGACGTCGACCGCCCGACCAATCCGGCCGCCCAGGCGATTGCGGTCGCCGCCCGGGCAAGCACGTTCCGGATCTCCGCCCTGACCTGCCAGTTCCAGTCGACCGGGACCGGCTTCGCGGTGGCGCGCGGCTACGTGGTGACCAACGCCCATGTCATTGCCGGCGGGCGGACGGTGCGCGTCCGGTCGGCGGACGGCCCGGCGTTCGACGCCGTTGTCGTCTTCGCCGACCCCGACCTCGATGTCGCCCTGCTGTGGGTCCCGAACCTCGATGCGGCGGCCCTCCGCTTTGCGACCGCCGACCCGGTCCGCGGGGCCACCGGGGCGACCCTCGGCTTTCCCCATGGCGGCGCGCTCCAGATCGAGCCGGCCGCCGTGTCGGGCGCATACACCGCCACGGGGCGCGACATCTACGGCGAGCGACGTGTCAGCCGGACGATCCTCGAGCTGCGGGCCGTCGTCGAGCAGGGCGATAGCGGCGGGCCCCTGATCCTGGCCGACGGCACGGTCGGCGGGGTGGTCTTCGCCGAGGCCCGGACCGACGAGAACGTCGGCTACGCGCTGAGCCCGACCCGGGTGGCGACCACCGTCCAGCCGTGGATCGGCCGGACCGGGGCGGCCGACACCGGCGCCTGCATCCATTGATCTCTGCGCACGGCGACCGCGACGCCGGCCGCGCGCCTACGATGCGGATGTGACCCACCCGGGCGTGCCCGATCCCCGCCGTCCGGGCCCGCAGGATCGCGACCCCGACGCGGCCGCCCGCCTGGCCGAGCTGGCGGTCGACGCCTGGGACCGCACGATGGCCGCCCAGCCCGAATACGCGACCGCCCTCGGTGACCGGCGGTTCGACGGACGGCTTCGGCCGAACGACGCCGACGCCCTCGCTCGCGATCGCGAGCGGATCGAGTCCCTGCAGGGACGAGCGGCGGCCATCGATCCGGTCCGGCTGTCGGCCGACGATCGAGTGACCCACGCAGCGCTCCTCGACTACCTCGGGACCGAACACGACCTGACTGCTGCGGGGATCGAGGCGTGGGCCGTCGATCCGCTCGACGGGCCCCAGGTCCAGTTCCTGAACATCCCGTCGTTCCAGCCCGTGGCGTCCGAGGCGGACGGGACTGCCC
>JALYPW010000426.1 GCA_030856145.1 Chloroflexota bacterium
GTCCCGAGCGCCGACATCATCCCGCCGAAGTCCGGGATCGCGCCGCTCGACATCAGCCCGCCGCTGCCTGCTCCCGCGCCGGCGAAGTCGCCGTCGGCGAAGCCGGCCGACCCGCCGCCACCGGTCCCGTACCAGATCGGCATCCAGGCGGCCCCCGCGGCGACCCGCCCGTTGCGCTCGTCATCCATGGTCCGCTCGAGGACGCCCTCGATCTCGTGGTGGAGGCCCAGCGCCGTCCCCCAGACGACGGCCTGGTCGGGCGTCTCGAGCCAGGCGAGCCCGGACTCGGCGACGACCTGGTCCATGGAGCGCGCCTGGTCCATTGTCTTCTTCAGCGTCCGGCGGTAGGCCGCGAGCATCGCCCGGATCATCGCCCCGGGCAGGGTGACCGCCGGCATGGAGCCTGCCAGGAGCAGGATCGCCACCCCGCCCACGATCGCCCCGACGCCGATCAGGACGATGCCACTGCTCGGCAGGTTGAAGCCCGCGAAGAGCGCCACGATGCCGAGCACGAGCGCCCCGCCGCCGCGCAGCCGCCAGCGGGCGACCGCCGCCGACGGCCGCTCGGAGTACCAGCGGCGGGTGACGACCTCGCCCTCGAGCGCGCGATCGAACGCGGGCACCGACGCGCCCAGCTTCAGGAGCTCGTCCGGCTCGATATAGCCGTCGCCGTGCCCACCGAGCGCGACGAGCTGGGACTGGATCATGCGCTCGGCCGGGCCGAGCTTGCGGGCGTCGTTGCGGAGCTGGCGCGCCCGGGTCTGGGGGTCGACCTCGCCGGGCGCCGTCACGATCCCGACCTTCTTCTTCAGCCCGAGCAGGTGCGATTCCTCGCGGAACGCGATCGCGCCCCGGCTGGCGATGTCGAGGAGTGCCGTGGTCAGCGCCCGGCGGGACGAGGCACCGGCGAGGACGAACACGGCTGCGGCCGGGGTCAGCGCCTCGGGCGGCCCGGCCATGTGGATCGAGGCGTCGTCGAGATAGACCGGGTCCCGCCCGAACCGAAGCCACGACCACAGCGCCGCGCCGATCAGCCCGAGCCCGACGAGGGGCGCCCCGATCAGGCCGATCGCGGCATTGATCTGGCGCGCCCGCTCGAGCGTCGCCGCGTGCTCGGGCGTGGCCGCCGCATCGACCCGCTCCATCGCCACGAGGAGCGCGCCGTCGAAGTCGCCGGCCCGCAGGCTGGGCAGCATGTCGTCGTCGAAGATCCGCTGCTTCGCCTCGTTGTCGAGGAACGTCGCGCGGAAGCCGGGCCCGCCGTACAGGATCACCTGGCCGTGCTCGAGGTCGGGGTACATGTCGAACAGGATCACGAGGCCGTCGTCGAAGCCCTTCCGGCCGACACCCCACTGGTCCATCAGGGCGCGCGCGTCGCCGTCGGCCTCCTCCGTCGAGCGGCCGTCCTCGACGACCTGGGTGTAGATCGCGATCTCGGCGCCGGTTCGCTCCTCGATCGCGTCGATCTGCGTCTCGACCCCGGCGATCGTGGCCGGTCGGAAGATCCCGGCGTGGTCGTAGACGGCGACGCCATCGACCGGGCTCGGGAACGGGGGACCGGCGTCGGAGCCGGGGATCGGCGTGGGGACGACGCCGCCACCCGGTGCGCCGACCCCGCCGCCCAACGCGGCCGTGGCGATCCGGCCCATCCCGACGAACAGGGCGTTGTCGAAGTCGCACGACGCGACAAAGGGATCAATGTCGCGGCTGACGATCGCGGCGGCCCGTTCGGTGGACAAGATCTCGCGACTGAACGTGTCGTCGGCCGACAGGTGGACGTGGGCCGCGCAGCCGTCGGGAGCGACGCCAAAGTAGGCGAGCAGCCCGCCGGTCGTGAAGTCGCTGCCGACATCCATCGTCACCCGCAAGGCGGTCGCCCGGACCAGCGCGTCCTCGGCCGTGAACCCGTCGCCGACCGTCTCGCTGACGACGACCACGTCGGCGCTGCCGGTGGTCCGGATGGCCTCGGCGAGGCTCTCGGCGGTCCGCTCGGAGAGCACGTCGAACGCCTGGGCGAGGTCGTACACCGCCTGGTCGGGAATCCGGATCGGGGTTTCGCCCGCTGCGCCGGCGGTGACCGGAGAGGCGATCCCGAGGAGCACGGCGGCGAGGACGGCGACGAGTCGGAGGACGATGGCGGCGGGCTTCACGGCCGAAGCGTAGCGCGGCGCCGGGCGAGGATGAGGTGGCCGTCCTCGGCGAGGATCACCTGGGGCGGGCGCGGCCGGCCGTTGTACGTCGAGGACAGCGACGCGGCGTAGGCGCCGGCGTCGCGGATCGCGACGAGGTCGCCGCGCCGGAGCGGCGGCAGGTCGTGGTCGCCGAGCTCGTCGGTCGATTCGCAGATCGGGCCGTGGACGGCACTGAGGTCCGAGCGCTCGGCGGCGACAGCGAGCGGCCGGCCGTCGATCGTCCGGGGCGGCTCGAGGGAGGCGCCCCCGGCCGGAATCGGGGCGGATCGTCGACGCGACTTCCGGGCATCTGCTGCCGGGGCGTGCTCCACCGGGCGGCCGAGCGAGGTCAGGGCGACGATCAGGTGCCGGCCGCCGTACAGCGCCGGACGGATCAGCTCGGTCATGCCGGTGTCGAGGACGATCTGGACGCCGCCTCGCTCGCGCACGTGCAACACCCGCCCGACGAGCCAGCCGGACCGGGCGACGAGGAACCGGCCGGGCTCGATCGCGAGGCGGACGGGCCGCCGATCGGCCGGGATCGCGGCGATGAGGGCGGGCAGCTCGCGGGCGAACCGTTCGGGTCGAGGACCGGCCTCACCGAGCGGCGGGACGGCGAACCCGCCACCGACGTCGAGCGTGTCCACGTCGGGCAGGCCGCCCCGGAGCAGCCCGAGGAGGGCGAGGCCGCGTCGGACCGCGTCGCGCCACGCGTCCACGGCACCGAGCTGCGACCCGACGTGGAGGTGGATCCCGCGCGGTCTGACCGCGCCGCCGGCCGATGCGAGCCGTTCGACCACTGCGGTCAGCTCGGTCTCGGTCATCCCGAACTTCGATCCGCCGGCACCGACCGCGAGCGCCGCCTGGGTCTCCGGCGTGACGTCCGGGTTGAGTCGGACGAGGACGTCGAGCGCCGGCCGGCCTGCCCGACCGAGGCCCACCCGCCGCGCCCGGTCGAGG
>JALYPW010000444.1 GCA_030856145.1 Chloroflexota bacterium
CGCCCAGCACCTCGACGCCGACCTCCTCGAGGATCCGGAGCGACGTCCGGTGGATCTCCTCGACGTGGTCGGCCGACAGGACCTCGAGGGGCGTGAACGGGTTGGTCAGGGTCCGGAACGGCAGCTGCGGGATGCCGCCGCCGGTCCGGCGCGCGTGGCGACGATGGGCGACGGGCTCGATCGCGTCGGCCGTCACGCGCCGGGCCGGTCGCCGGTTGCGGCGTCGGGTGGACCCGCCACTCGCGCGCCGTGGACGACGCTCGGGTCCGCCACCGTCCCCGGCGTCGGGAACATCGCCTCGACGATCCGCTGTCCGCTCCGGATGGCGCGACCGGCGTAGGCGAGCTGGAGTGCGGCCACGACGATGAACGCGGCGAAACCGACCCCAAGGGTGGGGAGCAGGTCGGGCTTCATGAAGGCGACGGCTGCCAGGGCGGCGATCCCGCCGCCAACGACGGCGTTCAGGATCATGACCAGGAAGGGCGTCGAGGCGACGATGTGGACGATCGTCGGCGTGCCCGGCGGGACGGCCATCGTGATGCCGATTCCGGCCGGATCGTCGTGAACGCCCATGACGAAGTACGGCCGCAGCTCCGGCGCGATCTCGAGGTAGGCGCCGCGGATCCGGTTCATCCCGTAGATCGCCTGCGCATCGTGGTAGTTCGCGGCGCCCATCCGCAGCCAGGTCCCGATCCCGATGAACAGGATCACCGGGAGGATGACGAGCCCGAAGGCGAGGAACTCCGACCCGAAACCGGCGACGCCTCCGATCAAGCCGAGCGCCACCATCGAGGCGGACAGGGTCGAGAGGTACATCCCGGCTCGGGTGAAGCTCTCGTTCCAGGCGAGGCCCCGCGACGCGAGCAGGGACCAGTGCTCAGTGGACAGGATCTGGAGCCGGACCTGGACGGGAGTCGGCTCGCGGCCGGTCTGGGGTGCGGGAGTTGGGGCGGGCTCGGCGGGCGGACCTGGGTTGCGCTCGAACGTCATGCAGGGACCCTTGGTGCGGGCCGCCAGCGTAGCGTCCAGCCCGGCGCGCCGATACGATGGAATCACCCCTTGCCTGGCAGCCCGCACCGGTGGATGGTTGACGTGTGACCCGGATGTCGACTCCCCGCTACCTGCTCAGTCTGGCCATCGCGGCTGTGATCGTCGGTGCGGCCGCCTGGTGGATCGGGGCGCCGTCCGGCCGCGGCTGGCACGACGCGAACCTGCACGCGGTCGACGGCATCTGGATCACCGGTGAGGACCCATGCGACCCGACCAGCAGCGACGACCGTTGCCGGGCGGCTCAGGCGGTTGCGATCGACCAGGTCCGTGCCGCCGATCGATCGTCGGCGACGAGCGTCGCGATCGCCCGCCTGCCCCGCGACTGGGTCAACGATCTCGGCGAACACATCCTGACCACGACCAGCGGCATTTCCAAGACCATCGTGGCCATCGTCGATCTTGCGGATGGGCGGCGAGTCGCGGTCGGGATGAGGTGCGACCCCACCATCGGCGGCAACCCGGCGCGGCCTGCGACATGCGTCGTGGTCCCGGACTTGCTCGACTCCTACCGAGTGGACGGGTCCGGCTTCGCGCCCTGAGCCGGGCGTCGGGCGGGTCGGCCCGACGCAGGTGTCGTAGGCTCTTCGCGATGTCCGACGACCGCCCGATCTTCGGCCGCGACGTGCCCGACGCCGCCTGGCGCCCAACCGCCGACCTCCTCGCCGACGCGCGACTCGCGGCCTTCCTCCGCTCGACCGATGAGCCGAGCCTCGAGGCGCTCCAGGCCCGCGCCGTGGCCGATCCCGGCTGGTTCTGGGGCGCGGCCGTGGACGACCTCGGGCTCGACTGGCAGCGCCGCCCGACCGAGGTGATGGACGCCAGCGGCGGGCCGGAGTGGACGCGGTGGTGGCGGGGTGGCGCCTTCAATCACGCCGAGGCCTCCACCGCCCCACGCGCCGCTCGCGACCCCGACGGCGAGGCCGTGGCCTGGGAGGGTGAGGACGGCCAGGTCCGGCGCCTGACCAACCGCGAGCTGCGCGATGAGGTCGTCGTGGCCGCCCGGATGTTCGCCGCCCAGGGCGTCCGAGCCGGCGATCGGGTCGGGATCTTCCTTCCGATGCTGATCGAGACGGTCGTCGCGACCCTTGCTCTCGGCCGGCTCGGGGCGATCTTCAGCCCGATCTTCTCGGGCTACGGCGCGCCGGCCGTCGCCGCCCGGCTCCGGGATTGCGAGGCCACCGTCCTGGTCACGGCCGACGGCTTCCTCCGGCGAGGGAAGCCCGTCCCGATGAAGCAGACCGCCGACGAGGCGGTCGCGCTCGCGCCGTCGATCGAGCGGGTGGTCGTCGTCCGCCGCCTTGGAGCCCGGCTCGACGACCAGGCCCCCGACGTGCCGTGGGACCCGGCCCGAGACCGCTGGTGGCACGACGCCGTCGACGCGGCCCGCGCCGCGATGATCGATGAGGGCGGTGGCGACGAGCCCGTCGAGACCGATCCCGAAGCGCCGTACATGCTGATCTACACCTCGGGCACGACCGGCACCCCGAAGGGCGCGGTCCACGTTCACGGCGGCTTCCCGATCAAGGCCGCCCAGGACCTCGCCCACACATTCGACCTGCGCCGCGGCGACGCGCTGTTCTGGTTCACCGATCTCGGCTGGATGATGGGTCCGTGGGCGATCTCGGGCGCGCTGCTCCTCGGCGCCCGGCTCGTCCTGTACGAAGGTGCCCCGGACTTCCCCGGCCCGGAACGCCTCTGGGACCTGGCCGCGCGCCACAGGGTGACGCATCTCGGCCTGTCGCCGACCGTCATCCGGGCCCTGATCCCACACGGTCCGGAGCCCGTCCGGGCGCACGACCTGTCCGCCCTTCGCGTCCTCGGTTCGACCGGTGAGCCGTGGGATCCGGAGAGCTGGTGGTGGTACTTCCGCGAGGTCGGCCGGGGGCGCGCGCCGATCGTCAACTACTCGGGCGGCACCGAGGTCAGCGGCGGGATCGTCGGCTGCAACCTGCTCACGCCGATCAAGCCGGCGTCATTCAACGGGCCCTGTATCGGGACGGCAGCGGACGTGGCCGCGGCCGACGGCACGTCGCTCCGTGGCGAGGTCGGCGAGCTGGTGATCCGGGTACCCCAACCGGGCATGACCCGCGGGTTCTGGCGGGACCCCAACCGCTACCTCGACGCGTACTGGAGCCGCCTGCCCGGGACGTGGGTCCACGGCGACTGGGCGATCGTGGACCGCGAAGGCTACTGGTACATCCGCGGCCGCTCCGACGACACGCTGAAGGTCGCGGGCAAGCGCGTCGGGCCGGCCGAGGTCGAGGCCGCGGCGACCGCCCACCCGAGCGTCGTCGAGGCCGCCGCGATCGGCGTGCCGCATGCGGTCAAGGGCGAGGCGATCGTCGTCGTCTGCACGATCGCCCGGGGCGAGATCGACGATGACGAGCTCCGCGCCGCGATCGGTCGGCGGGTCGTCGCCGACCTCGGCAAGACCCTCAAGCCCGAGGCCGTGGTCATCGTGGCCGCCCTGCCGAAGACCCGATCGGGCAAGATCATGCGACGCGTCGTCCGGGCCGCCTGGCTGGGCCTCGATCCCGGCGACCTGACGGCCCTCGACGACCCGACGACGATCGAGGCGATCCGGCGGAGCGGGCCGGGCGGCGCCGCCACGACCTGAGGAGCAGACCGATGGATGCCGTGATCCGCGACGACCCGCAGGCCGCCGTCCAGGACGCCGACAAGGACGTCGTCACGTGGGAGGCGCTGGCTGACATGGTCGCGACCCTCGCGACGCGGGTCCGCGGCGAGTACGACGTCATGCTCGCGATCACCCGCGGCGGACTCGTCCCGGCCGGGATGCTCGCGTATCGGCTTGGAATCCGGAACATCCTCGTCGCGGCGGTCGAGTACTACGACGACGCGGGCAAGCCCGGTCCGCACCCGACGTTCCTCCAGTTCCCGGCCGATCCCCTGCTCCGAGGCCAGCGGGTCCTGATCGTCGACGAGGTCTGGGACAGCGGCACGACCATCCATGCCGTGACCGAGCGGGTCCGCCAGGCCGGCGGCGAACCGACGACCGCCGTTCTCCACTACAAGCCCGACCGTTCGCGCGTGCCGGGCGCCCCCGACCACCACGTCGAGACGACCGATCGCTGGGTCGTCTACCCATTCAAGGCGGGCCAGTGACGCCCGGCCGACGACGCCGGGCCGACGACGCCGGCCCGGGCCCGGGCCGATGAGTTTCGCGCCCGGCCACCGTCAGAGCCAGTGACGACTGCCGGACCGCCAGGAGGACCCTCGATGACCCGCACCTTGCTCCTCGTCGGTACCCGCAAGGGCGCCTTCATCCTCGACGGCGGGGCCGCTCGCGCGACCTGGACGGTCTCCGAGCCGATGTGCGAAGGCTGGCCGATCCACGACCTCCAATGGGACCCGACGACCCGCTCGATCTACGCCGGCGGCGGGTCGCCGTGGTTCGGGCCGGCCGTGTTCCGAAGCGACGATCTCGGAGCGACGTGGAGCCACTCCTCGGAGGGCCTGACGTACGGCGACGACGGCCCGCCGATCCCCAAGGTCTGGAACGTGACCCCTGCCAACGGTTCGATCTACGCCGGTGTGGAACCGGCCGGCCTGTTCCGGAGCGACGACGGCGGCGCGACCTGGAGCCACGTCAGCGCGCTGCGCGACCACCCGAGCCGGCCCGACTGGCAGCCCGGCGCGGGCGGCTTGATCTGCCACACGATCGTCCCTCACCCGACCGACCCGGGGCGGATGTGGGTCGCGATCAGCGCGGTCGGAACGTTCGCGACCGAGGATGGCGGCGCGACCTGGGAGGCCCGCAACCGCGGCGTCGCCGCCTGCTTCCAGCCCGATCCCTACCCGGAGACGGGGCAATGCGTCCACAAGCTGGTGATGGCCGCCGGCGAACCCGACATGCTGTACCAGCAGAACCACTGCGGGGTGTACCGCTCGAGCGACGGCGGCCGGCAGTGGCAGGACATCAGCGCCGGGCTGTCGTCGGAGTTCGGGTTCGTGATGGGCACCCATCCGCGCGACCCCGCGACTGCCTGGGTCGTCCCGCTGACCGATCCCGAGTCGGGCCGGATCGCGCCGGACGGAGCGCTCGCGGCCTGGCGGACGCGGGATCGGGGCGACACATGGGAGCGTCAGGGCAACGGCCTGCCCCAGGAGCACGCCTACGTCGGCGTCCTGCGCGAGGCGCTGTCGGTCGATCGCGGCGATCCGGCCGGGATCTACTTCGGGACGAGCACCGGGCAGCTGTACGGGTCCGCCGACGAGGGCGCCTCGTGGGAGCTGATCGCCGACCATCTGCCGTCGATCTTCGGCGTCCAGGCGATCGAGGTCGACTGACGGCCGTGCCCGTCACGGTGATCCTGCCGCGCTCGCTCGTGTCGATGATCGCGGGGACGGTCCGGACCTCCGAGGTCGACGCCGGGACCGTCCGCGAGGCCCTCGATCGGCTCGACGAGCGGGCCCCCGGCCTGCGCAACCGCCTGGTCGACAGCGGGCCGGTGCTCCGCGAGCACATCAACGTGTTCGTGGACGGCGAGCAGGCCGCCCTCGACACGATCCTGCCGCCGGGCGCGACGATTCACGTGATCCCGGCGGTGTCGGGCGGCTGACGGTCAGCCCGGCTGGCCGACCCGGCTCAGCTCGAGGGCCAGCGGGTCGAACGGATCGGAGCGCTCCGCCACCGCATCGGCTCCGAGCCGGTTGCCGGCGACGTCGGTCGGCCCGTCCCCGATGATCGCCCGCCAGCCGTCGTCGGCGAGGTGACCGAGCGTGCGCAGGGCGGCCTCGGCCGTCGCCCGGGCATGCTCCCGGGCCGGTCCAGCCAGGCTCGGGGGACCAGCCGTGGCCGCGAGTTGAGACGCCACTCCCGCGGCCACCCGCGTCG
>JALYPW010000460.1 GCA_030856145.1 Chloroflexota bacterium
GGAGCAGGTCAGGCTCCATGGCCAGGGCCCGGACGATCGCGACCCGCTGCTGCTGGCCGCCAGACAGTCGGTCCGGGTAGTCGCGCGCCTTGTCGGCCAGACCGATCCGCTCGAGCAGCTCGATCGCCCGGGCCTCGGCGGCGGGGCGGCTCAACCCCAGGACCTTGCGCGGGGCCAGCGTCACGTTGTCGAGAACACGCAGGTGGGGAAAGAGGTTGTACGCCTGGAACACGATCCCGATCCGGCGCCGGATCCGGTTGACGTCGACGCCGCGGGCCGTGATCTCGTCTGAGCCCACGACGATCCGCCCGGCATCGATCGGTTCCAGCAGGTTGATGCAGCGCAGGAGCGTCGACTTGCCGCTCCCCGACGAGCCGATCAGGCATACGACCTCGTGATCGGCGACGGTCAGGTCGATCCCCTTGAGCACCTCCAGGTCGCCGAACGACTTGTGGAGGCCTTCGATCCGGAGCGCCGGCCGGGAATCCGGGGCCGCGCTTCCGCGCGTCGCGGTGGTCATCGGCCACCGCTTGCAAGCTGTCGGCCCCGATCGCGAGCGACCAGCCAGTCCGTGAAGCGGGCCAGCGGGATCGTGATCACCACGAAGATCAGGGCGATCGCCACGAACGGGGTGAAGTTGAATGTCGCCGCCTTCAGGATCTGGCCCTGGCGGAAGATCTCGACGACCCCCAAGGTGGAGACGAGGACCGTGTCCTTCTGGAGCCCGATGAAGTCGTTCAGAAGAGGCGGGATGATTCGCCGCACGGCCTGCGGGACGATGACGTGGCGAAGCGCCTGGAACCGGCTCAGGCCGAGGGAGCGGGCCGCCGCCTCCTGGCTCCAATGGACGGAGTCGATCCCGGCCCGGTAGACCTCGGAGACGTACGCCGCGTAGACGAGGGCGAGACCAAGGACTCCGTACAGGAACACGTCGTTCGGGACCCCGTCGATGCCCAGAGCCGGGATGCCGAAGCCGAGGAGATAGATGACGAGGAGCCCCGGCACCGCCCGGAACAGGTCGACGTAGATCGTTGCGAGGAGGCGGATCGGGAAGGAGGCCGGCCCGGGCAGCCCGCGCAGGATGGCGAGCACGAGCCCGAACACGAGGACGATGGCCTCGGCGATCAGGAACAAGGCGACGTTCGTCCCGAATGCTGCAACCACCTTGGGCAGCGACCGCTCGAAGATCGGCCCGTCGAAGAAGGCGCGCTGGACGGCCGACCAGTTCGGGGCGTTCGTGATCGCCACCGCCAGGAGCCCGAACACGACGACCGTCGAGACGAGGGCGATCAGCGTCGAGCGGACGGCCTCGCCGGGCGGCACCCGGCGCCGGGCACGACGAGGCCCGCTTCCACCGCGCAGACCGATCAGGTCGCCGGTGTCGAGCGGGCCTCCCGCGAGAGACATGCCGTCAGGCCGCGCCGCGGCCGGCGGCTACGGCGCGATGACCGGAGCGCTGGCCTTGTCGGACAGCCACTCCTTGGTGATCGCATCGAGCGAGCCGTCGCTCTTCATCGCCGCGATCGCCGCGTTGAGGCATGCGGTGAGCGGGCTTGCCTTGGCGAGGACGACGCTGAAGTGTTCGGCGTCAGCGCCGGCCGGCGGCGCGAACTGGCCGACGATCACGGAGTTGTCGACCTGGGCGGCCGTCACGTAGAAGGCCGTCGGCAGGTCCACGACGAGGCCGTCGATCTGCTTGGCCTTGAGCGCCGCCACGGCGTCGTCGTTCGTGTTGTAGACCATCGCCGCCGCTGTCGGGGCGATCACATCATTGATGGTCGCGAGGCTGGTCGTCCCGACCTGGGCACCGAACTTCGAGCCCTTCATGTCGGCGACCGTCTTCGCTGCGGCAAGGCCGTTGGCCTTCAGTGCCACGACCGACTGGTTGAGCGTGTAGTAGCCGTCGGACAGGTCCACCGCCTGGGACCGCTCGGCCGAGAACGAGACCTGGTTGATATCGATGTCGAACGCCTTGGCGCCGGGCGCAAACGAGTTGTCGAACGGGACGACCGTCCAGACGACGTCGGCCTCGGCAAAGCCGAGCTTGGCGGCCACGGCGTAGGCGAACGCGCCCTCGAATCCCTCGCCATTCGTCGGGTCGCCGAGCTCCCACGGCGCGGTCGCCGTTCCGGTGGGGATCTGGAAGTAGGGCGGGTAGGCCGGGTTGTCGGTGCCGATCGTGAGCTTGCCGGCGGTCTTGACGGCCAGGCTGTCCTTGGCGCAGGCATCGGGCGACGGGCTCGGGGCGACGCTCGGTTGCGTGCTCGCGGCAGTCGACGGCGCGACCGACGGCGCCGCCGAGCTGGGCGTCGGCGTGGCTCCGCTCGTGCACGCGGCAAGAACCAGGCTGGCGAGGGTGAGGGCGGTGACGGGGAGCGCTCGACGCATGGCTGGTGACCTCGTGATCGGGGGCAGACGCCCGCGGAGTGTAGCGGATGTCCGAGTGGATCAGTCGGGATTGGCCCGCGCGACGACGACCTCGAGATCGTCGACGAGGCCGTGCTTTGCCGCGGCATCGGCCTGGCTGGCGGCGAGGCAGATCCGGCCGTAGGAATCCTCGTAGACGAGGGTCTCGCCCAGCCCGACGTCGCCGAAGGTCGCCTGCCACGAGGTCCGGACCGGCTTGCCACCGTCGGTTCCCAGCCCGAGCATCAGATCGTCGCTCCCCCGGCGACGGTCAGGACGAGCGCGTCACCGGGCTGGATGGCACCCAGCGCGGCCTCGAGATCGGCCCGCAGGCCAGCCAGCTTGACGTTGCCGAACGTGTCGACGTAGACGACGCTCGAGCGCAGCCGGCCCGCGTCGACCCGCGGCTCGCGGATCGGCGACGGGATCAGGGCGGCCGGCTGGACAGCCGGGCCGAACGCCGCCAGCGGCACACCGTTCGCGAGGTGGGCGGCCGCCGGAGCGAAGATGTCGCGGCCGTGGAAGCTCGTGCTGATCACCGCCAGGCGGTAGGCCGCGGCGTCGAGGAGGTGGATTGCTGCCACCCCGCCCAGGCGCGCGGCGGCGCCGACCAGGAGCCCGTTGTCAGGCCCGATCAGGACATCGCCCCGGCCGGTCGCGATCGCGATCGGGAGGCGGTCGGTGCCCACCCCCGGGTCGACGACCGCGACGTGGAACCCGACCGGCAGGTACGGCAGAGCGCACCACAGCAGGAGCGCCCCGTCGCGGATCGCGAACTTCCGGACCTCATGGCTGATGTCCACGATCCGGGCGTCCGGGGCAATGCCGAGGACGACGCCGCGCATGATCGCGGCGCTCGGGTCGCGCGAGCCGAAGTCGGACAGAAGCGAGATCAGGGGGCCGGTCACGCCGGCGATCGTAGGGCACGGAACGTCGAAGCGGCGCCCGGAGGAGGCCAGGCGCCGCTTCGAAGCGGATGTCGCGGTGACGGGAGGAGGATCGTCGCCGCGACGGAGGATTCAGTTGTGGAGCCGGCGATCCGGCCGGGGCTCAGTGCGGAAGCGGGTCGCCCGGCTCGGCAAAGTGGCCGGTCCGGTTCATCTGGCGCAGGAAGAGGAGCTGATTGATCTGGCGGAGCGTCCAGCGGGCCTCGCCGATGGTGATCCCGGCCATGAACGCGGTGAGGTTCGCCGCCTCATCAGGCGCCAGACCCCGCATGAGGAGAGTCCGGTAGGTCGCCCGGGTGCGAGGCTCCGCCGTCATAGCCTGGCTGTCCGACGATGTCGTGGTGGCGGTGGCCGATCCAGACCCGGCCCCGGAGGCCGCTCCGATGACCGGCCAGGACGAGCCGCCGTGAGATGAGCGACCCCGACCCCGATGCTCTCGATGCGCCTGACCTGCCATGGATCACCAATCTGTCCTGTCTTCCCCGGAGGGATGCCCGTGCCTGTTGTCCGTTGCTTCGTCGGTTCCCGTCGCGTGGACCATTGGATCCGTCGATCGGGTCGCTCTGGTGTGGTTAGCGGGATACTCGACCTGGCGAGGGGACGACACGATGACCCGTCGGTCCCATGGCCCTTGGTACTTAGGGCGATGACTTCACCCGGACGACGTACGGTGGCCGGGTAGAGTTGCGGCCGTGCGGGTCCGGACCTTCGAACTGCGTCTGATCGCTCTCGTCCTGGCGGGCTGCTGGACTGCCGCGGCCGCGATCGTCCTCGTCGGCTACCGCCCCGGCGGCCCGATCGACGTCGGGGTCGGCCTCGCTGCCCTGGCTCCGGCGCTCGTCGCCCTCGTCGGGGTGGCCTGGCCGCCTGTCGCGCGTGGCGATCGGGCATTCGCAGGAATGGTCTCGCTCGCCGCTGCCTCGCTCCTGGTCCTCGTCCCGTCGATTGCCGACCTGACCGGCCAGCTCGGGGCGCGCGGCGCGCAGACACTCCTGCCGTCGGTCGAGGCCGCGTATCCGTGGGTGCTGGCCCTGCTCGGGACGTCCCTGCTGGCGGGGTTCGGATTGGCCCGGCGGCACCTGGGCGAGGCAGCGATGCGCCGCCGGCGCCTGGCCCGCGGCCTGTTCCTCGCGACGACCCTGATCATGGCCAGCGGGCTGCTCTTCGCGGCGGTGGCGATGGCCAACGAGCTGGCCCTTCGCGACCGGATCACGACGTCGTCCCGATTCGGGCCGACTGACGTCGATCGCGAGGCGCCGATCTGCGACGGGCCGATGGGCATCGGGCCGACCGCTCGTCTCGAAATCCATCTGGATGGCACGCTCGACGGCCGGGCGATGGGCACGATCGAGCTCACCGGCGAGCGGGCCGCGGCCGACGTCCGGTGGCTCGCCTACGTGGCAACCTCGCGCGAGCTGGGCCTCCATGGCGCCGCGCTGGTCGGCGATGCGGCCTGGCTCCGCCGGCCGGTGGCGGGCTGGCGTCGAGCGACGCCGGTCGAGATCGGTGCGGTCGACCTCGACCTCACGGCGTTCCGTGCGGCGCTGTCGCCGGAAGCCCGGGCCGCGGCCGAATCGCGCGGGGTCGTCGTCATCGAGGGCGCTCGCGCGCGCCAGTGCCGGGTCGCGGTCGACGGTCCGACATTCCGGGCTGCGTTCCCGCAGGTCGGCTGGCTGATCGGCGACGCGGATCTCGCCCACTGGCGGGGCCAGCTCGACTACTGGGTCTTCCTCGACGGCCAGATCGGGCGGATCGCCGGCAGCGTCAACGGCGAGGCGGCCGACATCTACGTCGGCGCGCTGCAGGCGACGATCCGGGTCGACCTGACCGCGACTGATCGGGGCGGGATCGTGCGCGTCACCCCACCGGCGCCGTGACAGGCCGAGCCAGTCGTGACGGGCGAGCCTGAGCGGGCGATGATGGCGGGTATGGACGACGATCGGGAGGAGCGCGGCTCGGCGAAGCGCGACCGGCTGGCCAGGATGACCCGGATCATCGCCCTGCTCAGCGCCCACCCGGACGGGATGAAACCGTCGGAGATGGCCCACCGCGTTGATTCGTCCGTGCGCACCGTGTATCGCGACCTGCGCTCGATCGAGGGCGAGCTCGGAATGCCGTTGTGGTCGGAGGGCGGTCGCTGGGGGGTCGAGGCCGACGCATTCCTGCCGCCCCTCAAGCTGACCCGGAGCGAAGCCATGGCGGTCGTCCTGTCGGCCCGGTTGATGGTCCGCTACGCCGACAAGTACGACCCGGACCTCGCGTCGGCGTTCGAGAAGCTCGCCGCCGTCCTGCCGGCGGCGCTCCGCGAGCACGTCGACCGGACGCTCGACGACCTGTCGCGCCGCCCGACCGACGAGACGTTCAGCCGCCACGTCCGGCTGCTCACCCAGGCCTGGGCAGAGCGGCGGGTGGTGTCCCTCGACTACGCCCCCGCGCCGTATGCGCCCGAGGCGGCGCCCCGGATCGCCCGCGTCCGCCCGTACCTGATCGAGCCGTCGCTCCAGACCCACGCCCTGTACCTGATCGGCTGGGACGAGACGAAGGACGCGATGCGAACCTTCAAGATCGAGCGGATCCGGGATGTGTCGCTGACCCCGGACTCGTTCGCTGCGGCCGGCGCCGAGGTGGACGGGATGTTCGAACGGGCGTGGGACATCATCGCCGACCAGGAGCCGGTCGAGGTCGAGCTGCGCTTCGCGGCGCGTGTTGCGAGCCGGGTCCGCGAGGCGCGCTGGCACCCGACCGAGCGTGTCGCCGAGGAGGCCGCCGGCTCGCTGAACTGGCGGGCGACCGTGGCCGGCCCGATCGAGATCCGGCTCTGGATCCTGTCGTGGGGCGACGACGTGGAGGTGATCGAGCCGGCGGCCCTGCGCGACGACGTGGCTGCGACCCATGCCCGGGCGGCAGCACGCTACGGCGGCGCGTCGGCAACCGCGCCGCGAGGCCGCGCCTGATGGCCCGTCACCCGTTCAGCGCCGTCAACCTGATCAGCGACCCGATCCACGGCTATGTCGAGCTGACCAAGCGCCTGACGGCCGAGGAGTCGCGGGCCGCCGACCTCCCGCCCGAGGACGCCGCCGAGGAGGACCTCCTCGACACGGCCTGGCTCCAGCGGCTCCGCCGGATCAGCCAGCTCCAGAGCGCCCGCTGGGTCTTCCCGACGGCCGAGCACTCGCGTTTCACCCACGGGTTGGGAGTCATGCACGAGGCCGGTCTCTGGGCCCGCCAGCTGGTCCCGTCGATCCGGCGCGAGCTGGCGGCGCGCGGCGAGCCCATCCCGAGCGAGGGCCTGGTCGTCGAGACGTTCCGGGTCGCCGGGCTCCTTCACGACGTTGGTCACGGGCCGTTCGCCCACTTCTTCGACGACCACGTCCTGTCGGGCTTTCCTGCCCCGTCGGACCCGCGCCGGCTCGCCGCCAAGCCGCTGACCCACGAGGACCTGTCGCAGCTGATCATCGAGCGCGAACTGGGCCCGCTGATTCGTGCCCTGCGCCGGGCTCCGGGCGCGGTCGCCGAGCGCGACGGCTTCGCCGATGGCGAGGCGATCGACCCGCGCTGGGTGTCGTTCCTCGTGTCGAAGCCGGCCCTCGACGACCCGGCGATGCCGACCTGGGTCCGCTGGCTCCAGCCGCTCCTGTCGGGCGTGTTCACCGTCGACAACCTCGACTACGTCCGGCGCGATGCGTGGATGACCGGGGTCGCGGTCGACGTCGACGTCGAGCGGCTACGCCGCTATGCGTTCATCGGCACGCGCGGGCTGACGCTCTACGAACCTGGGCTCGGCGCGCTCGAGATGTTCCTGACGTCACGCCTGTTCATGTACCAGCAGGTGTACTTCCACCGGACGGTCCGGGCGATCGACCTGGACCTGGCCGAGGTGTTCGGGCCGTCGATCCGAGCGATCTTCGGCGACCGATCGCCGGCCGACGCGCTGTCTGCGTATGCCGACCTCGACGAGTACGGACTGCTTCACCAGGCTGCCCGCTGGACCCGCGGCGAGGAGTTATCGTCGTCGCCGGTCGCCGGCGACGGGCACGTCACCGCCGAGGTCGCCGAGGCGTGGCGGGCGGTCCTGCTCCGGCGGCCGCGCTGGCGGTCCGAGGCGGAGGTCCGGGTCGAGTACGAGGCAGGCGCCCGGCCCGATGCCGAGATCGCCGCCCTTGGTGAACCCGAGCCCGGGCGGGTGGCGATCGACCTCGCCGTCGTCGACGCCCGGCCGGCCGATGCCACTGCGACCGACTCGCTGCTCGCCGTCGAGGGCCGGGACGGATCCTCCCTTTCGCTGGCCCGCTCGCTGGGACGGCTGCCGGCCTACGCCTTGATCGCCCGACGCTACCGGCGGCTGGCGGATCGATAGGGGGCGGGCGCGGCTCGCCGGGAGGCGCGTCCCCTCGCACATCGGACGCCGTCTGCCAATCCTCGGGCCAGGGCCCGGAACCTGGCTCAACACTCACCCGGGACTCGTACGGCGTCTTCAGGACCCATTCCGGACCAATCCCGGCCGGATCCAAGCTCGGCTCGACGGAGAGGTGCCCTGGTCAAGGGTCAGAAGCCGCCGTAGT
>JALYPW010000471.1 GCA_030856145.1 Chloroflexota bacterium
GCCGAGCGGCGGCGTGGCCAGCGCGACGAGCATCCTCGACCAGCCGGCCATCGGCAGCGCGCCGGCGCCGATGAGCCAGACCGTCTGGACCGGGATCGGCGATGGGGTCGCGAGCCGGCGTGTCCGCGGGGTCGGTCCGGACGGCGGCGCCGCCACCGCGGTCGCCGCGACCGCCCTCGAGTCGCTCCAGGCGATCGATTGGACCCTGCCCCCGATCGAGCTCCTCGATCCCCGACCGCCGGCCCGCGTCGGGGCGGGCATCGACCACGAGTCGAACAGCCGCCGGATCGAGGAGAAGCTGCTCAGCTTCGCGATCCCGGCCGAGGTCGTGGCCGTGAACTCCGGGCCGGTCGTGACCCAGTACGAGGTCAAGCCCCAGCACCACGTCAAGGTCGCCCGTATCGAGGCCGTCGCCGACGATCTCGCGATGGCTCTCAAGGCCCGCTCCATCCGGATCGAGGCGCCGATCCCGGGCAAGGACCGGGTCGGGATCGAGATCCCGAACTCGATCAGCGAGGTGGTCGGGTTCCGGCCGCTGGTCGAAGAGAGCAAGATGCTCGACGCGACGAGCCCATTGACGTTCGCCCTCGGCCGGGACGTCTCGGGCGCGGCCTACGCGGTCGACCTCGCCAAGATGCCCCACCTCCTGGTCGCGGGCGCCACCGGCTCGGGCAAGAGCGTCTGCGTCAACGCCCTGATCACCAGCATCCTGATGCGCGCCCGGCCCGACGACGTCCGGATGATCCTGGTGGACCTGAAGCGCGTCGAGCTCGCGCCGTACGACGGGCTGCCCCATCTCCTCCAGCACGTGATCGTCGAGCCGAACGAGGCGAAGGCCGTCCTGAACTGGGCGGTCCGGGAGATGGAGGAGCGCTACAAGATCCTGGCGGGGCACAGCGTCCGGAACATCGCCGCCTACAACGCCCGGCCCGAGATCGTGGCCGATGACGGCGACGAGGAGCGGATGCCGTACATCGTCCTGATCATCGACGAGCTCGCCGACCTGATCATGCGCGAGGGCCGCAAGGTCGAGGACCCGATCGTCAAGATCGCCCAGAAGGCGCGGGCCGTCGGGATCCACCTCGTTCTCGCGACCCAGCGCCCGTCGGTCAACGTGGTCACCGGCCTGATCAAGGCCAACGTCCCGTCCCGGATCGCCTTCGCGATGGCCTCGATGGTCGACTCGCGGACGGTCCTCGACGCGCCTGGCGCCGAAGACCTGATCGGCCGCGGCGACATGCTCTACCAGCCAGTCGACCTGCCCAGGCCGGTCCGGATGCAGGGTGTCTTCGTCGGCGACCGGGAGGTCGGCGAGATCACCAAGCACTGGCTCGCCCAGACCGGTGGCCGGACGTTCTACGACGAGGACATCCTGGCCTTCGGCGACCCGGACGATGCCACCGGCGGCGGCGACGGCGGCCAGTTCGGCTGGCTGCGCCAGTACGGCGTCGACGAGATGACCGTTCAGGCCGCCGAGCTCGTGACCGGATTGCAGCGGGCGAGCACGTCCATGCTCCAGACCAAGCTGAAGCTCGGGTTCGCCCGGGCCAGCCGGGTCATGGACGAAATGGAGCGCTACGGAATCATCGGACCCCAGGATCCGCGCAACCCCGCCTCGCCCCGCCAGATCTACGGCCCCGACAACTGGCTTCGGACGATCGACGAGGGCGATGGACCGGACGAATGAACGATCGTCCCATGCGCATCATCTGGACCCACGACCCTGAAGGGGTATCCTCTGCACTTAGGTCGGCTGCCGACGCGCGCGCGGTTGTGGCCGGTGAGGACGGGGATCGATGACGACGCGGGACGACGCGCGACGAACCACCAATGAGCAACGGGCCGAGGGCCTGCGCCTGGTGCCGCCACGCCCGGACACGCGGCGCGCGGAGACCGATCGAGCCGTCGAGCGCGATGCCGACGCCGCGCCGACCGCCGGCCGACAACCTGCCCTGCCCGAGCGGCTGTACGCGGCGCGCGAGCGCAAGGGGGTCGATCTCTACCGGGCCGAGCGTGATACGAAGATCCGGGCCCGCTACCTGTCCGCCCTCGAGCGGGGCGAGTACAAGGAGCTGCCCGGCGACGTCTACACGAAGGGCTTCCTGCGCAATTACGCGAACTACCTCGGACTCGACGCGGAGGAGGTCGTCGGCCAGTGGCGGCGCGACCGCGGCGATGCTCCGGCCGGCAAGACGGTCCTGACTGTCCCGCGTCCGCTCGCCCAGCCGCGGCCCGGCCTCCAGTTCTCGCCCGGAGTCGTCGTCGCCGCCCTCCTGACCCTGATGATCGTCGGGATCGGCGCGTGGCTCGGCGTCCAGGTCATGCGCTTCGCGAAGCCGCCGACTCTCGCGATCACGGCGCCCCGCGAGGCGACCGTCCGGCTCGAGGAGACCGCGACGTCGTACACGCTCGAGGGAACGTCGATCCCGGGCGCGACGATCAGCATCGAGATGGCCGGCGGGACGCGGACCGCCTCGGCCGATTCGACCGGCAAGTGGAGCCTGACCGTCGATCTCCGGCGCGGCCAGAACGAGTACCGGATCGACGCGACCGATCCGGAGACGGGCAAGCGTGCCGAACAGCCGGCAATGATCGTGATCACCGTGCCCGTCAGCGAGATCCAGGCGCCGACGGTCCGGATCGACCAGCCGGCAGAGGGCACGACGTTCGAGAACGGCGCGATTCCCGTCCAGGGGACCGCGGTCAATGCGACCTCGGTCAAGGTGACCGCGACCTACGACGGCCCGGCCGCCGGTGCGCCCGGCCCGAGCACGCCACCGGCATCGATTCCGCCGAGCACCTCACCCGGTCCGGCCCCGATCACCCTGCCGGTTGCGGCCGACGGGACGTGGGACACCGCGAACAGCCCGCTCCAGCTCACGACCGGTCGCTGGACGATCACCGTGACGGCCTCGAATGCCTCGAAGTCCGCCTCGTTGACCCGCCATGTGTCGGTCGCCTACAAGGGCGTGAACCTGGTCGTCACGATGAAGGGCGGGGCGGCCTGGATCAAGGTCTGGGTCGACGGTGAGATCGCCTCGACGGTCGGCCGAGCCGGCAAGACGTACCGCGACGGCCAGGTCCTGACGTTCACCGGCAACTCGTCGATCGAGGTCCGGACCGGATCGTCAGGGGCTACCCAGTTCACCCTGAACGGCCAGGCACTCGGGGCGCTCGGCAGACGCGGCATCCCGGAGACATGGCTGTTCAAGCCGCCGGCCGGGCCGACGTTGACGACCCGCTCGTAGCGATGAGCGGCGACCCGCTCGATGCCCTCGCGACCCGTCTCCAGGCGGCCGCCCTCGCCGCCGGTCGGACCGTCGCCCTCGCCGAATCGTGCACGGGCGGGATGGTCGCGGCCGCCCTGACCGCGTTGCCGGGTTCGAGCGGATACTTCGTCGGCGGGGTCGTGTCGTACGCCGATGAGGCAAAGCGCGACCTCCTCGGCGTGGATCCGGCGATCCTCGACGCCCACGGCGCGGTCAGCGCCCAGGTCGCCCTGGCAATGGCCTTGGGTGTGCGGGCGCGGTTCTCGGCCGACCTCGCCGCGTCGGTCACCGGCATCGCCGGGCCGGACGGCGGCTCCGACGCGAAGCCGATCGGGTTGACGTATGTCGGCGTCGCAGATGGCGCAGGCGTCGACGTCCGACGGGTCGTCTGGCCGGGAGGCCGGGCAGCGAACCGGCACAACAGCGTGATCCTCGTTCTCGAGACGCTGCTCGAACGGATCGAGGCCGGCGACCGCCAGCCGGCCGCTGCCTCATCGGGTTCCGTCGCCGGGTGACCGGCACCGCCACGCCCGGCGCTGGACTCGCCGCCGCCCGTCCGGCCCGCTCGATCCGGCCGGGGGAGCGGATCCACGTCATCGGCGCCGCCGGGGCAGGCGCGAGTGCGGCGGTGCTCCATGCCGCCTGGGCGGGCGCCGCCCCGGATGGCTGCGATGCCGGCGGGC
>JALYPW010000002.1 GCA_030856145.1 Chloroflexota bacterium
GCCGAGGAGGGCCCCCAGGTCGGCTCCTGAGCCTGCCTCGTGGGCCGCGATGAGGGCAGCCAGCCCGGCCTGCTCGTCTCCGACACCGACATCGATCGCGATGTAGCCCGCGGTCAGCGCCGCGAGCTCAGCTCCCACCCCCGTGTCCGCAGCCGCATACAGGGAGGCGATGACCGCAGCGTCTGATCCGACCCCGGCATCGGTGGCGACGATCTGGATCGCGATGGTCGCGGCGTCGGTCCCGGTAGCGGCGTCGAGCGCGCTGACCGGTACCGAGACGGACGCGCCCGCGTCAACACCGACGCCCGAGTCGCTGGTCGGCAGGACCGCTGCGAGCGCGGCTGGAGCGTCCGTGCCGACGCCCGCCTCCGTCCTCGTCCCGAGCATGATCCCGGCGCTCGCATCGGTACCCGTACCGGCATCCGCGCGAACGTCAGTCGCCGCCGCGAGGACTGGGGGGCTGTCGATGCCAATGGCCGAGTCCACGGCATTCTTGGCGACGCTGCCCGTATCGACGGTCGCCGTGTCGGTCCCGACGCCAGCATCGGTTGAGACGGCGGTGACGTTGGCGAGGGCGGACGTCTCGACGCCGGCGCCCGAGTCGATGCTGGTCAGGGCAACGGCTGGGGCGCTCGACGTGTCGAAGCCCGCGCCCGAGTCGGAGCCGGACAGGGTGAGGAGGCTGATCGTGGCGGCGATCTCGACGAACGGGTTGTTCGCGGCGGTGTCGGTCTCGTTGTCGCCAAGGTCGGTGGCGCTGTTGTCGCCGTAGCTGATGGAGTCCGAGAGGGATGTCCCGCCGACGGTGGTCGTCGTGCCGATTTCGATGACGAGGTAGTCGCCCGCGCTGACGACGACGCTCGCCGTCGCGCCGCCCGTGGCGAGCCGCTTTGCCCGGAGCGTGGTGTTGAATTCGGCGACCGTCCCGTTGGTCGGCCCGTAGAGCACCGGCGTCCGATACGTTCCTCCATCGCCGGAGACGACCCGGACAAGGAGGCGCATCGTGTCGAGGTTGTCGTTGGCCGCCGACTCGAGGACCCGGATCGTCCCCTTGATCGTGGAGACCGGGATCGTCTGGGCGGCTAGGGGCCCGAAGACGTATTGGCGCGAGAGGAACGTCGAGTTCGCCGCGGTCGCGGTGTGCGCCTGGGTCTTGCTCGTCATCGCCGACGAGATGCGCGTCGCGACGCCGGCGATCCGGTCGGCGCCGGTGGTCTCGGTCCACGCCCCGAACGCGGGCGTGATCGGCGCGGCTCCGGTCTGGGGGAGGTAGATCCGCGTCGCCATCAGCTAGGCCGCCACAGGGCTGCCATGGCCTACGCCAGCGAGAAGTCGACGGTCAGCGTCCAGGTGCCTGACGCCTTGGTGCCGAGGGCCTCGACCTTGCGCGACAGCATCGTCACGCCCGAGGCGGCGTTGAAGATACCCCACTCGTTCCAGACCCAGTTCGCCTCGCCGGTCAGGAAGTCCGAGCGGAACGTCTGCTTCTTCACGCCGGTTACCGGGTAGGTCGCGTTCATCCCCTTGCGGAGCTTGTTCACCGCGGCGACGAGGTCGGCCTGCGTCGTCGCCCAAGCGGTCGCCGAGTCGCCCACGCCGAGCCGCGCGTTCGCGTTGCTGTAGGCGGTGCCGCCACCGCCGACGAGGAGGAGCAGCGCCAGGTCGATCCCGTTGTCGACCATCGCGTTGTAGTCGCCGACGATCACCTCGTAGGGCCTGATCGCCCGGGCGGCCTTGGTCTCGGCCTCGAACCGCGACGCGCCACGGACGAGGTAGAGCCCGAGCGCGTCGTCGTAGTCCTGGGTCCGCTTCTCGACCGTCGCGTGGGCCATGACCCGCACGAACTCGTGGTGCGGATCGCGGGGCAGGAGGATGGTCGGGACGTCGACGGTCATGGCTGCCCCAGGCCCACGGCTCGTTCGGGCGCCAAGAACGAGGAGCTTGTTCATCGTCCCGAATCGTGAGCCGGTGTCCGCCGGGGGTCTATTCGCCCGCGGTGCTACGCCTCCGGGACCACCTTCGAAACCAGTTCATCGCTCGGATGCTCATCGTCCATCCCGACCGGACGTCCCACGGGACGCCCTTGATCACGGGCGGTAGCATGCGTCTCATGAGGACGTCCCATGCTCCCTGAACGTGTGACGGGCGAGCGCCGCCCGGTTACAGCCATGTTTGTCGACGTCGTCAGCTCAACGAGCCTCGCCGAGGGGATGGATCCTGAGGACTGGGCGACGACGATGGAACGGGCCGTAGCGATCATGACCGGCGCCGTGGAGCTGTACGACGGCTGGGTCGCCTCGCACACCGGCGACGGGTTCATGGCCCTGTTCGGGCTTCCGGCGGCACATGAGGACGACCCCGCGCGGGCAGTGAGCTCGAGCATCGACATGGTCGGCGCGATCGGCCGATACGCCGAGGAACTACGGCCCAGGGGGATCGAGTTCCAGATCCGAGTGGGGATCAACACCGGCCAGGTCGTGGTGCGCGACACCGACGCGGGAGGCGTCACAAGCGACTCGCGGATGTACGGCGACACCCTGAACGTCGCCGCGCGGATGCAGGCGGCGGCCGCGCCCGGCGGGATCATGATCACGCGTGAGACCTATGCGCGGGTCAGCGGCGCGATCGAGAGCCGCCATGTAGGGCCGATCGCCGTCAAGGGCAAAGCCGAGCCGGTCGAGGCGTACGAGGTTCTCGGCC
>JALYPW010000003.1 GCA_030856145.1 Chloroflexota bacterium
GCGCTCGGGCTCGCGCCCGGCTCGACGCTGGCGGGTGCCCCGCTGGCGCCCGTGGCCGTGCTCGACACCGGCGAGGGCGTCGCCCCGGCCCGGGCGCAGCCGGCCACGATCAGGCCGATGACGGCGAGGCCGGCCAACCGGCGGCTCCATCGATTGCGTTGCATGACGATCGCTCCTCTTCTGATTGCCGGCTCAGCCGGCCCGTCCGACGGTGCTTCGGCGACGGCCACCCGCGCCCTGGGTGATTCGATCCAGCATGACCCCGAGCAGGACGATCGCGACGCCGGCCGCGAGGCCCTTGCCGAAGTCCTTGCCCTGAGCCAATCCCGTGATGACGTCGTAGCCTAGCGCGCCTGCGCCCACGAGCGCACCCACGACGACCATCGCGAGGACGAGCACGATCCCCTGGTTGGCGGCGACGAGCAGGGCTCGCTGCGAGAGCGGCAGGCGGACCTTCCAGAGGAGCTGGCGCTCGGTCGCGCCCGACGCGGTCGCCGCCTCGACGATCGTGGCCGGCACCGCCCGGATCCCGACCTCGACGAGGCGGATCACCGGCGGAACGGCGTAGATGACTGCGGCCACGATTGCGGTGAACCGCGATGGGTCGAACAGGGCGAGGGCCGGGATCAGGTAGACGAAGGCCGGCATCGTCTGGGCCGCGTCGAGGATCGGCCGGAGGACGACCCGGAGCCGATCGCTGCGGGCCGTCGCGATCCCGATCGCGATCCCGATCGCAAGGGTCAGGCCCGTCGCGACGAGGACGTTGGCGAGCGTCGACATCGAGTGGCCCCAGAGCCCGAGGAGGACGATCGAGCCGAGGCAGATGCCGGCGATGATCGACGCCCGGCGACCCGACAGGTACCACGCGACGATCATCACGACAACCACGACGAGCCACCATGGCGAGTCGGTCAGGACGGTTTCGATCGGGTTGAGGACGACGGTCGTCAGGACGTTCTTGATCCCGATCGTGATCCCCGAGAACGACTCGGTGAACCAGTTGACGGACTGGTTGATCGCGCCCCGGAACGAGAAGGTGATGTCGCTCGGGAAGCGTGTCGCATCGACGGCGAACGGGGCGAGCAGGCCAACCGCCAGGATCGCCGCCGGGCCGCTCCAGCCGCGCAACCGGCGGGCGAGCGTCCTGGCTCCGTCGAGGTGGCTGCGCGGGTCGAGCCACTCGCCGGCGGCGTAGGTCAGCCGGTCGAGGATGATCGCCAGGATCACGATCGCGAGGCCGGCGTCGAACGCCGCCCCGACGTCGACCTTCTGGACGGCGGTCAGGATGTTCCGGCCCAGCCCCGGCGCGCCGATCATCGCCGTGATCACGACCATCGAAAGGGCCATCATGATCGACTGGTTGATCCCGAGTCCGATCGCCCGGCGAGCCAGCGGCAGCTGGACCTTGGTCAGGACCTGGCGATTGGTTGCGCCCATCGAGGTTGCCGCCTCGACGGTCGATTCGGGCACGCCGCGGATGCCGAGGGCGGTGATCCGGATCGCCGGCGGGATCGCGTAGATCAGGGTCGCCACGGTCGAGGGCGCCGCTCCGATGAAAAAGAGCAGGGTCATCGGGGTGAGGTAGGCGAAGGTGGGCATGATCTGCATGATGTCAAGGACGGGGCTGATCACCGCCGAGACGCGCCGGCTGCGGCCCGCGAGGATCCCGAGCGGGACGCCGATAGCGATCGCGATCATGACCGCGGCGAGCATCAGGCCGAGGGTCGCCATGCTCGCGTCCCACAGATCGAGGACGCCGAGCGACGCGAAGCCCGCGACCGCGAGCACGGCCAGGCGGACGCCGCCGAAGACGAGCCCGAGCGCCCCGCCGACGCCGATGACCCCGGGCCAGCCGAGCGAGGCGATGACGAGGTCGAAGACGTCCACGAGGCCCGCCACCGCGCTCCGGACCGGATCGAGGACGTAGCGGTTCTCGTCGACGAAGTCACGCACGCCGTTGAGGCTCCGGAACAGCGCAAAGTCGTCGTCGTGGGGTAGGGTCGCCTGGCCACGGAACAGGACGAAGGCGATCGCGGCTGCCGCGATCACCGCTGCGGCGAGGAGGCGCCGGGCGGCGCCCTGGTCGAGCCGGGAGCGGTCGGACAGGCTGATCGCGGTCATCGGGATTCCGGTGGGTCGCTGCGCTCGGCGGCCAGTTCCGTGAGGAACTCCTCCGTGCCCTCGGTCGGCTTGCGGATCGGGGCGACCCGCTCGCGCGGCGGCCGATACGGCGCACCCGACGGATCGTGGGCAGCCGGACCGTCCCCGCCCTCGCGCGGGTCGGTCCCGGCGATCGTCTCGAGGATCGCCGAGCGGTCCACCACGCCGACGAGCTGACCGTCGTCGACGACCCGGATCGGGCGGTCCGAGCCGGCCGCGGCGTGGACGGCGGTCCTGATCACGGCCGTCGAGGGAAACTCCGGGCCGTCGGTCGGATCGGATTCGGTCGCGGGGCGCATCACCCAGCGGAGGGTCAGGACATGGCTCTTCGGGATGTCCCGCACGAAGTCCTCGACATAGGCGTCGGCCGGGCGGGCAACGAGCTCCTCCGGCCGGCCGATCTGGACCACCTTCCCGGCGCGCATGATCATCACGTGGTCGCCGAGCTTGAGCGCCTCGGCGAGGTCGTGGGTGATGAACACCATCGTCTTGCGCAGATCGTGGTGGAGGCGGATCACCTCGTTCTGCATGTCCCGCCGGATCAGCGGGTCGAGGGCGCTGAACGGCTCGTCGAGGAGCATCACCTCGGGGTCGCCCGCGAGCGCCCGGGCCAGGCCGACCCGCTGCTGCTGCCCGCCCGAGAGCTGCTCGGGGTAGCGGTCGGCCATTCCCTCGAGCCCGACCAGGCCGAGCATCTCGCGCGCCCGCTCGAGGCGCCCGGCCTTGGGCTCGCCCCGGAGCTCGAGCCCGAACGCAATGTTGTCGAGGACGCGCCGGTGGGGGAGCAGGCCGAAGTTCTGGAAGACCATCGAGAAGCGCCGCCGCCGGAGCTCGCGGAGGCGCTGTTCGCTCGCCTTGCGGATGTCCTCGCCGTCAAGGTCGATCGCTCCGAAGGTCGGCTCGATCAGGCGGGTCAGGCAGCGGACGAGGGTTGACTTGCCCGAGCCCGACAGGCCCATCACGACGAAGACCTCGCCGGCCTGGACGTCGAAGGAGACGTCGCCGACGGCGATCGTGCCGCCGAGCTTGGCGACGCTGGCCTCGATCGACTCGGCGGTCGGGTTCGAGCCGGAGTCTCGGGCGAGGCGCGCCTCAGCCGGGCCGAAGACCTTCCACAGGTTGCGGACCGCGATCGTCGGACGATCGCCCGTTCCCGCGCTGGCGGGCTGGCCGGGACGCTGGATGACAGGCTCGGCAACGGTGGTCACGCAGCCTCCTCAGATGCGGGACGACGACGGCGATGCGTGCGGGGACGGTACACCAATCGGCGGTCCTCGGGACACCCTGGAAGCACGCGATCGCCAGCGTCGGCACCTCGGCCGACGGCGATCGCCGACGCAGATCGCTCCCGCCGGTCCCCGGTCGGGCGGTACCATGTGCGGCCCGGGACCCCGCGCGGCGCTGCCGCCGGCCCGGTCCGCGCGTGAGGGTGTTCGGCGCGGCAACCAATGCAGGGCGGAGACGCGAGATGGCTTCGGTTCCGACGCGGGCACGCGTCGTCATCATCGGCGCCGGCATCGTCGGCAACAGCATGGCCTACCACCTCGCCCGCCTCGGCTGGCGCGACATCGTCCTCGTGGAGAAGGGCATGCTGCCGAACCCCGGCGGCTCGACCGGCCACGCCTCGAACTTCATCTTCCTGACCGACCACAGCAAGGAGATGACGGCCCTCACGGTCGAGAGCGCGCGCCAGTACCAGGAGCTCGGCGTCTACGACGAAACCGGCGGCATCGAGGTCGCGAGGACGCCCGAGCGGATGGAGGAGCTGAAGCGCCGGATGGCGTCGTCGACGTCGTGGGGCATCGAGGGCACGCGCCTGCTCACGCCGGCCGAGGTCAAGGAGATGGTCCCGTTCATCAACGAGACCGTGATCCTGGGCGGCTTCTACTCGCCGAGTGTCGGGATCGTCGACTCGCTCCAGGCCGGGACCCTGATGCGCCAGAAGGCCCAGGAGCTCGGCGCCCTGACGATCGCGGCCAGCGTCGAGGTCACCGGGATCGATGTCGAGGACGGTCGCGTCCGGCGCGTTCACACCGACGCCGGGACGATCGAGGCGGAGATCGTCGTCATCGCCTGCGGCGTATGGAGCCCGCGGATCGCGAGGATGGCCGGGGCGTCGATCCCGCTGACGCCGGCGGTCCACCAGATGATCGACATCGGCCCGGTCCCGATGTTCCAGGACACGACGAAGGAGGTCGGCTACCCGATCGTCCGCGACATGGACACGAACATGTACGAGCGGCAGCACGGGACCGGCTTCGAGATCGGCTCCTACGCCCACCGGGCGATCCTGATGGACGCCGACGACATCCCCTCGATCGCCGCCTCGGCCCTGTCGCCGACGATGCTGCCGTTCACCCAGGAGGACTTCGATCCCCAGCTCGAGGACTCCCTCGAACTGTTCCCGGAGATCGTCGGCGACGAGTCGGTGGGAGTGAAGCTGGCGATCAACGGCCTCCTGTCCCTGACTCCCGACGGCAACCCGATCATCGGCGAGACGCCCGAGGTCAAGGGGCTCTGGTCGGTCGCCGCCGTCTGGATCAAGGAGGCGCCCGGGGTCGCCAAGACCGTCGCCGAGTGGATGACGACCGGCGAGCCGGAGATCGATCCGCATGGATCCGACATCGCCCGCTTCTACGACCACCACAGGACCGCCCAGCACATCGCCGCTCGGACGACCGAGGGCTACAACAAGACCTATGGGATCGTCCACCCGATGGAGCAGTGGGCCTCGAATCGGCCCATCCGCCTCTCCCCCGCCTACGACCGCCAGGTTGCGCTGGGTGCGGTCTTCTTCGAGGCCGCCGGCTGGGAGCGCCCGTTCTGGTACGAGGCGAACCGGCCGTTGCTCGAGGCGTACGGCGACAGGGTCATGCCGCGCGCGGCCGAGTGGGAATCCCGCTGGTGGTCGCCGATCATCAACGCCGAGCACCTCGCGATGCGCGACCGGGTCGGCATCGTCGACCTGTCGGCGTTCGTGGTCTTCGACGTGACCGGGCCCGGCGCCTCCGCCGCGCTCGAGCGGCTGTGCGTCAACAAGGTCGACGTCGCCCCGGGCCGGACGGTCTACACGCCGCTCCTGAACGGGGCCGGCGGAATTCTCGCCGACCTGACGATCATGCGCCTCGCCCATGACCGGTTCCGCGTCGTCACGGGCGGCGGCATGGGGATGCGCGACAAGAAGCTGTTCACGGACCAACTGCCGGACGACGGGTCCGCCCAACTCCATGACGCGACGAACGAGTGGACGACGATCGGCCTGTGGGGCCCCCGTGCCCGCGACGTCCTCGGGTCGGTGACCGACGCCGACGTCAGCCACGCCGGCTTCCCGTTCCTCACCTCGAAGACCGTCGACATCGACGGCGTCCGGACGCTGGCGTCGCGGATCAGCTACGTCGGCGAGCTCGGCTGGGAGATCTACGTCCCGATCGAACAGGGTCTCCGCGTCTGGGACGCCCTCTGGGAGGCGGGGAAGCCGCATGGGATGGCGCCGGTCGGCATCGGTACGTATGCCGTGACGGCGCGAATCGAAAAGGGCTACCGGGCCCACGGCGCGGAGCTCGAACTCGACTTCGACCTCGTCGAGGCGGGCATGGCCCGGCCGTCGGTCAAGGACGCCGACTTCATCGGCAAGGCGGCGTACCTCCGTCGCCGCTCCGAGCCGCCAGCCGCGATCCTCTGCACGCTGACCGTGGACGACCCGACGTCAGCGTCAGGCGTCAAGCGCTACATGCTGGGCCGCGAGCCGATCCTGACCCGCGACGGGCAGCGCATCGTCGACGCGAAGGGACGGGGCTCGTACGTGACGAGCGCCGGTTCCGGGCCGTCGGTGGGCAAGCACCTGCTCATGGCGTACCTCCCGCCGAGCGAGGCCATCGAGGGCAACAAGCTCCTCGTCGAGTACTTCGGCGAACGCTACCCGGTGACCGTCGCCGTGGCCGGCGCGACCCCGCTGTTCGACCCCGAGAACGCCCGGATCCGGTCCTGACTCGCGCGATGAACATCCTCGTCTGCGTCAAGCGCGTCCCGGCCACCGGCGGCCGCATCGTCCTGACCGCGGACGGGTCGGAGATCGACGTCCGCTATCTGGGGTTCACCGTCAGCCCGCACGAGGAGTGCGCCGTCGAGGAGGCGGTCCGGATCGTGGAGGCGCACGGCGGCTCGAGCACCGTGCTGACGCTCGGGCCGGCCGCCGCGGAGGAGCAGCTCCGCGACGCGATGGCGATCGGCATCGATCGGGCGATCCTGCTCGAGACAGATGGGCGGGACTGGGACCCGATCGCCACGTCCAACGCCATCGTCGAGGCGATCCGCGCCCAAGAGTCCGCCGGCGCGCCCTTCGACCTGATCCTCTGCGGGAACGAATCGGCCGACAGCGGCGGCTTCCAGGTCGGGATCCGAGTCGCGGCGGCTCTGGACCGGCCGTGCGTGACGAGCGTCAAGTCCCTCCAGCCCGGCGACGGCCGACTCGTGGCACGACGCGAGTCCGTGGCGGGCGGCTGGGAGTCCTTCGAGGTCCCCCTCCCGGCCGTCGTCTCGGTCAAGGAGGGGATCAACCTGCCGCGCTATCCGTCGATCCCGGGGCGGCTGCGGGCCAAGAAGAAGGAGGTCGAGCGGTCGTCGCCGGCCTGGCGCGCCGGCGGCCTCGAGAAGATCGTCCTCCGCCTGCCGAAGGAGGAGCTGACCGCAGCCGATGTGATCGGTCGTGGCGCGGACGCCGCGCCTGCGGTCGTCGATCTGCTGACCCGGATCGGAGTGCTCGACGGATGACCGCCCCGGTCCTCGCCCTCGTCGTCGTCGCCGGGAGCATCCTGGAGCGGGCGTCGCTCGAGGCCCTCGCCCTTGCCCGTCGCCTCGCGGCCGACACCGGCGCCCCACTCGAGGCAATGCTCATCGCGGACGAGGCGGCTGCCCGCGCCGCCGTGGCGACACTGACCGGTTCCGGCGCGACGACGGCGATCGTCGTCGACCACCCGGCCCTGACCGCCGATCATCCCGACGGCTGGGCGGCCGCGGTGGCCCAGGTCATTCAGCAGCGCGGACCGGCCGCCGTGGTCGGCGCCGGGACGGAGCGCGGCAACGACCTGCTCGCGCGGGTGGCCGCCCGGATGAGCCTGCCGATGGCCGCCAACTGCGTGTCGGTCGAGGCCGGCGAGCGCTATCGCCTGGTCCGCCAGCGCTGGGCGGGCAGCCTCCTCGAGGAGTGCTGGCTCGACGCTCCAATCCGGCTGCTGACCATCGCTCCCAACACCGTGGCGATTGGCGAGCCCGACGGCGGGCCCGCCCCGGCGATCGAGACCGTGGCCGCGGAGCTGACCGACCGCGACCTCGCCCTGCACGTCACGAGCCGCGAGGCGCCGGAGCGCGGCCGCATCTCCCTCGCCG
>JALYPW010000005.1 GCA_030856145.1 Chloroflexota bacterium
CGGCAGGGCCGCCTGTTGCGGGACGACGGCCAGGCGGCGGGCGATCGCCGAGCGCGGCAGCTTCTCGATCGGCGTCCCGTCGATTCGCACCTCGCCGGCGACCGGCTGGACGAGCCCGGTGATCGCCCGGAGGAGCGTCGACTTGCCCGCGCCGTTCGGGCCGATCAGGGCGACCCGCTCCCCCGCCCCGATCACGAGGTCGATGTCGCGCAGGACGGGCCGGCCGCGATAGGCGACGGTCACGCCGCGAAGCTCGATCACAGCTCGTAGCCTGTTCGCGTTCGACGCAGCAGCGAGAGGAAGAACGGCGCACCGATCACCGCGGTCACGACCCCGACGGGAATCTCGCCCAGCAGCCGGGCCGCGAGATCGGCGAAGGCCATGAGCGCGGCCCCGCCGATCGCCGCCAGGGGCAGCACCCGCCGGGCGCCCGGCCCGACCGCCAGGCGGACGAGATGGGGCACGACGAGCCCGACAAAGCCGATCAGCCCGCTGACCGCGACCGCTGCCGCCGTGACGAGCGAGGCAAGGGCGAGCAGGATCATTCGTTCCCGCCGGACGTCCACGCCGAGGTGGATGGCGGCCTCCTCGCCGAGGAGCAGCCCGTCGAGGGAGCGGGCGCGGAGCAGGATCAGCCCGGATCCGAGGGCGACGAGTGGCAGGGCAGCTCCGAGCTGGGTCCAGCCCGCCGTGTCGAACCCGCCGAGGAGGTAGGCGAAGATCTGGCGGAGGGCCGCACCCGACAGGTACATCGCCATGGCCAGGCCGGCGGCGAGGAGCGAGCCCACCGCGTAACCGGTCAGGAGCAGGCTGGTCAGCGGCGACAGGCCGTTGATCCGCGACAGGCGGTAGACCGTGAACACCGCCGCCAGCGCGCCGACGAACGCGAGACCGTGGATCAGCCCGAAACCGAGGATCGTCGCCCGGATCGGGATCACGACCGCGATCGCCGCCCCGAGGGCGGCGCCGCTCGCGGTGCCCAGCACGTACGGATCCGCGAGCGGGTTGCGGAGCAGGCCCTGGAACGTCGTGCCGGCGACGGCCAGGCCGGCTCCGACGGTCATCGCCGTCAGGACGCGCGGCAGGCGCAGCTCCCAGACGATCGTCTCGGTCTGCGGCGCCCAGGTCGCGCCGACGTCCAGGCCCACCAGGCGATGGGCGAGGATCGCGAGCGTGTCGCCCGGCGCGATCGCCACGGTCCCCAGGGCGACCCCGAGGACCAGGGCGATGACCAACGCGACGCCACCGCCGACGGCGATCGCGACGGCCCTTCCCCGCGGGCGACCGAACGTTCTGGCCGACGCGCGGCGCCGACGCGCCGCCAGCTCGCGGGCGGCCAGCTCATCTGCCGTGGTCGCGCTCATCGGTCAGCCGCACTCATCGGTCAGCCGCGCCAGCGGTCATCGCTCGTCTGTCATCGACTCGTCGGCGCTCCCCTCATGGCGCCGCGGAGGCCGAAGCCGCCGGAGCAACCGAGGCCGGCGGCTGCGGCGCCGACACGGCCGCATCGGGATGGATGGCGAGGGCAAGGGCGCGCAATCCGTCGACGAGGCGGGGGCCGGGCCGGCTGATCGCGACGTCGTCGACGGCAACGATCGCGCCACTCTTGACTGCGGTCATGACCGCCCAGCCAGTGCGCGCCTTGACCGCGTCGGCGGTCGTGCCGTAGGCGGCATCACCGAGCAGGATCAACTCCGGATCGGCGGTGACGAGCGTCTCGAGCGGGATCTCGAAGTTGGTCGTGCTGCCCGTCGTGATCGGGGCGCCGCCGGCGAGCTCGATCATCTCGGCCAGGAACGAGTCATCGGCCGCGGTGTAGATCTTCTGGCTGGCATCGAGCTCGTAGAAGACGCGCGGCTTGGCGAGGTCGGCGGTCGCGGCGGCGACCTGGTCGAAGGAGGCCCGCATCGAGGCGGTCAGGTCCTTCGCCTCGGCCGCCTTGCCGACCGCAGTCCCTGTCAGCTCGATGTCCTTGAGCACCCCCGCCACATCCGGCGCGTAGACGACGATGACCGGCACGCCGAGGGTCCGGAGCTGGGCGATCTTGTCGGGCGGGTTGAAGCTGTTGCCGCCGGCGATCACGAGGTCCGCGCCGAGGGCGACGATCTTCTCGACGTCGACTTCCCCGAATTTCGCGACGTCGGGGATGGCGGTGACCTCCGGCGGGTACGGCGTGAAGTCCTCGACCTTGCCGACGATCCGGTCGCCGACACCGAGGGCGAACAGGATCTCGGTGGTTGCCGGGGTCAGGCTGACGATCTTCGTCGGCTCGCCGGCCAGCTCGACCAGCGTGCCCTCGTCATCGGTGATGGCCACCGGGAACGCGGCGACCGGCGATGGCGACGGGGACGCGGGCGGGGTCGCGGTCTCGGCCGGGAGCAGCGAGCCGGTCGCGTCGGGCGGAGTGGTCGGGTGGGGGGTCGCGCCGCCCGCGCAGGCGCCGAG
>JALYPW010000046.1 GCA_030856145.1 Chloroflexota bacterium
ACCCGCCCGACGCCGCTCGTCGCGGCAAACCAGCTTGCCCAGCCGCCGACCGTGCCGGCGCCAACAACCACCAGGTCCGCTCGCTCGATCTCGCTCATGGACCCGAGGATAGGACGCGCCGGCGCGACGAGTGCCAGCGTCGCATCGCGCGGTCCTCCTGCCCGGGCCGGCCCTCAGCCGTCGAGGGCCCTGGCCTCCACGCAGATCGCGACCACGCCGAGGCGCTCGAGGCGCCCGAACGTCGGTCGGCGGCGCACGGTCCAGGCCGCCACGTCGAGGTCGGCAGCTCGGGCGCGGGCGACCGCCGCAGCGTCCAGGGCGGGCCACTCCACCGAGATCCCGCGACATCCCAGCTCGACGGCGATCGCGATCGTGGCCGACGAGGCATCGTGAGCGTTGAGCCAGCGCGGCCACGTCGGCGCGAGCCCGGCGATCCGCTCGAGGGTTGGCGGCTCGAACGACGACACGACGGCCCGCTCCAGTCTCGGTCCCCGGCCAGCCACGAGCGCCTCGACTGCCGCCTGGGCCGGGTCGCCCTTCAGCTCGACGTCGAGGAACGAGCGACGCGAGATGCCCGCCAGGACGGACGCCAGCGTTGGCACCCCGAGCACATCGAGCTCGTCGGCGGTCAGGTCGTCCACGCGCCGATCGATGCCGTGCACCCGCGTCAGCGTGTCATCGTGGTAGCACACGGCCACGCCATCACGGGCCGCCCGGACGTCGAACTCCAACCCGTCGCAGCCGGGCACGGCCAGCGCCGCGAGAAACGCCGCCATCGAATTCTCCGGTCCGTGGCGCCAATCGCCACGATGAGCCAGGCGCAGGGCGCGACGCACTGGCCCGGGTGGCGTCATCGGGCCGTCATCCGTGGCCGTTCATGCGGGCCGGCTCGCGGTCGTCAGGCGCGCGCGCCGACCGGTCAGCCCACGGCCAGGCGGGCGGCCAGGCCGAGGTGGTCCGACGGGTACAGGCCGGGATCGCCGACCGCCGGTCGATCGAACGCGAGCCGGGCCGACTCGACGACGATCGAGCCGTGGACCCAGATGTAGTCGAGGCAACCCGGCGGCCCGTCGGTGTCCACTGCCGGAGCCTCGAGGCCCGAAGGCCACGTCACGTCGGGCTCGGATCGGTTCACCTCGGCGTACGCGGACCGGAAGCCGGCAGCTCGCATCCGGGCATACGTCGGCTCGTCGGGCTCGGCGTTGAAGTCACCGACGACGACCTGACCGTCGCTGGCCGGCGCATCGACCAGCCAGTCGATGAGGATCCGCGCCTGCTCGTCGCGGGCGGCCTCGTCGGCGGTCACGTGATGGAGATGGGTGACCGTGACGAGAACCGTGGCACCGCCGGCCAGCGCGATCCGCGACCGGATCGCCGACCGGGTCAGCCCGAGATCGAGGCGCTCCGACTCGCTGGCCACAAGCGGCTGGCGGACCAGCAGTGCATTGCCGTACTCGGGCCGGCCGGCCCAGCCGCGGACGCTCTCGTAGCGACCGACCCCGGCCGCCCCGATCAAGCGGTCCTGCTGGAGCGCGTAGACGCACTCCTGGAGGCCGAGGAGATCCGGCTGGAGTGCCGCCATGTCGGCGAGGAGGAGCGGCAGGCGCTCATCCCAGCGGTCGGCGAGATTGCGGATGTTGAGCGTCGCGACGTGGAGCGAGTCCATCGTGAGCAGTGTGACGCGTTCGTCAGGCGTCGGCGGCACCGCCACGCACCGCGATCGGCAAGGCGACGCTGAACGTGGAGCCGCGCCCCTCGTCGGACTCGACCGAGATCCGGCCGCCGTGCTGCTCGACCACGTGCCGGGCAATGGCGAGGCCGAGACCGGTCCCTCCGCCACGGACCCGGGCGCGGACCCGGTCGACCTTGTAGAACCGTTCGAAGACCCGGGCCTGATCGGCCGCCGGGATCCCGATTCCATGATCGCGCACCGACAGGACGACCGATCCCTCCTGCTCGCGGACGGCGACCCGGACCTCGGCGGCGTCCTGACCATCGTTGGCGGCACCGCCCGGGTCGCGATCCTCGGCCCGCCCGAATTTCAGGGCATTGTGGACGAGATTCACCACGACCTGGCCGAGTCGGGCCTCGTCACCCCGGATCGGGGCCACCCGTTCCGGCACGTCCACCACGAGGTGCAGCCCCTGCCGGTCGGCGAAGAGGCGCAGGCGCTCGGCCGCCTCGGTCGCGACCCGCCCGAGATCCACGTCGTCGAGCAGGACGAGCGGCCCGCCGCTTTCGATGCGGGCGAGGTCGAGGAGCTCGTTGACCATCTGGACCAGGTGCCCGGTCTCGACCTCGATCTTGCCGATTCGATCGCGCATCCGGGGCGGGACGCCGTCGCCGGCCGCCTCGGCCTCACGGGCAAGGGTCTCGGCCAGGAGGCTCACGGTCGACAGCGGCGTGCGCAGCTCGTGGGACAGATTGTCGACGAACTCGGTTCGGATCTGCTGGAGCCGGCGCAGCTCCGAGACGTCTTCGAGGACGACCCAGATCCCGCTGACCGGCGAGCGCTGGGCCCGGACGATCAGGGTCGGGCCGTCGGCGCCGCTCAACCGCAGCTCATCCGAGGCGGCGCCACGGTGGCGAGCCGTGGCGACGATCTCCTCGACCCGGGCGTCGACGAACGTCTCGAGCACCGTCCGGCCGCGGAGCGAGCCCGGGCTCCGCCGGAGGAGGATGTGGGCGGCTGGGTTCGCGAGCTCGACGATCCCGTCCTCGCCGAGCCGGACGATCCCGACGCCCATGAGATCGGCCATATAGGACGCGTTGCCGACCTGCTGGTCGAGCTCGAACTCGGAGGCGTCGAGGCGGTCGCGCAGCCGCCGGACGAGCGTCGCGACGTCGGTCAGGTGGTCCGCGCCCGACTGGCCACGGGCGCCGCCGTCGAGGCCGTCGGTGCTGCGCAGGATCGCGGCCCGGGTCATGTCGAGCGTGCGCTCACGATCGAGGGCGATCCCGATCGCGATGGCCAGGACGACGACGAGGATGCCGACGAACGTGACGAAGATCCAGTCCACGCAATCGAGGATCGCACAGGACCACCAACGACGGGGTCCCCTGTCGGCGTCGTCATCCCGCGCTCGAGCGGCCAGACCCGACCTTGCCGACGACTCGTGCTCCGATCCTGGAGGAACCTCCCTGCGACTCCGCTCAGAGTCATTC
>JALYPW010000050.1 GCA_030856145.1 Chloroflexota bacterium
ACAGCGACCAGTGCGGCTTCCACGTCGATGTGGACCACAGCATCAGCGACGAGTTCCGGGTCGTCCAGCTGACACCGCCCGGCTCGGGCTGCTCGATCTCGATCGGCAAGGGCCTCGCCAAGATGGAGCCGGGCACGCTCCAGGGCCTCCAGCTGTGCGTGACCGATATCGACGTCGCCCAGGCGCAGCTGGCCGGGGCCGGCGTCGACATCACCCCCGTCCGGTACATCGAGAACGGCGAGTGGAAGGACGGCCACGGCGGTCCGTGGAACTCGTTCGCCTTCTTCAGCGATCCCGATGGCAACGGCTGGGCCGTCCAGGAGAAGCCCGCCGCCAGCTGACCGTCGTTGATCCTCGGCGCCCGCTGAGGTCGAGACCCACAACGGCGGGCGCCTCCGCGCCCGCCGTTGGAGGACACGTCCAGTGGATTGGAAGATCGAGCTTGTGCCGGTGCCCGTCACGGATGTCGATCGCGCGAAACGGGTTCGAGCTGATCGCGGTTGCCGATATCGAGACGGCTCGTGCCGGCATCGTCGAGCGGGGCGTGGCGTGCGGCCCGAACCAGCACTGGGACGGAGCCCGCTGGTCGGAGGGCAAGGGCGGCCGTTGGAACTCGTTCGTCCAGTTCGCCGACCCCGATGGCAACGGTTGGGAGCCCCAGGAGGCGCCCGCCGCCAGCTGAGCTGGCCCTCGCGGTACCAGCCCCGGCGACGGTGGACAGCAGAACGCCCGGCGCGCTGCTCGTGCAGCCCGCCGGGCGTCGTTCGTTGGTGCGACCCGGGTCAGACCGGTCCGCGACCGCTTCGCGAGGAACCGCGGATCATCCCGTAGCCGACAACGGCGATGACGGCGCCGATCGTCGCGACGACGATCGTCATGATGTTGATCCCGGTGGTGTAGTCGTTGCCGCCGCTGATGATGCCGGCAAGGAAGCCGCCGATCAGCGCGCCGACGATGCCCAGCACGATGTGCCCGATGACACCGAGGCTCTCGTCACCCTTGACGAGCATGCCGGCAAGGTAGCCGGCGATCGCGCCGACGACGAGCCATGAAATGATTCCCATGATGTTGGTCTCCAGCTCTGGTCCCCAGGGCCGCGACCTGCGGTCCCGGCATCCGCCCTCCCGGCGTAGCGGAGTTCATGGTGCTTGCTGCTTGGCCCCGGCCTCGGCAGCCGTTCGAAGCGCCGCCTTGCAACGGCCTTGCAATTCGGGTCAGGTGCACACCCCGGGGGCCGAGCGCAGCCGACGACGACCGACCGCCAAATCTTCGACATCGACCGGGGTACGGGTGACCGTCGTCGAGTTGTGGACCGCGGCACTGTTCGTGATCGGCGGTTCGCGCCCGGTGTCACAATCAGCGCATGAACGACGGAGGGTCCGCCTCGACGAGCACCGATCCGGACCCCGTCCGGGCCGGTCGCGACGCGATCGCACGCCATGAATGGGTGAGCGCGTTCGACAACCTCACCCTGGCCGACCATGCGACGGGGCTTTCCGGCGACGACCTCGAGGCCTATGCCCTCGCTGCGTTCTTCGTGGCCAAGGCCGCCCGCTCGCTCGACATCCGCGAACGGGCTTTCAAGGCCCACGAGGCGGCTGGCAACTCGGAACGCGCCGGCTATCTGGCGATCGATATCGCGCGGGACTACGGCTACCAGGGCCGCCACGCGATCGCCACGGCGTGGCTCCACCGGGCGGAGCGGATCATCGGCCCGGCCGGCGACACCTATCCCCACGGATACCTGGCGCTGGTCCGGAGCGAGGCGGCCCGAGCGGCCGGCGACATCGACACCGCCGTTGGCCTCGCTGAGCGAGCCGTCGACATCGGCCGGACGTCGGGCGACCCGGACCTGCGGGCCTACGCCCTGTCTCACCTGGGCGGGCTGACGATCGCCAACGGCGCGGCGGCGAACGGCCTGCTCCTGATGGAGGAGGCGTCGATCGCGGCAGTCAACGGCGAGCTCTCACCGTTCACGACAGGCGTGACGGCCTGCCGGATGATCAGCGCCTGTCGTGACCTGACCGACTTTCGCCGGGCGAGCGAGTGGATCGAGGCGACGGAGAAGTATTGCGCCCGCCAGTCGCTGTCCGGGTTCCCGGGAGTCTGCCGGATCCACCGGGCCGAGGTCAGCGCCGTCAGTGGAGCGTGGGACCGGGCCGAAGAGGAGCTGGTGCGGGCGACCGGCGAGCTCGAGGCGTACGGCGCCGTCCCGCCCCAGGCCGACGGCTATTACGCCATGGGCGACATCCGGCGCCTGAAGGGTGACTTCGCCGGTGCCGAGCTCGCCCTGCGCGAAGCGCACAGCCGTGGTCGGACGCCCCAGCCGGCGCTCGCCCTGATCCGGCTGGCCGAGGGCAAGACCAAGGCAGCCGTCGCGGCGATCAACGCCGCTCTCGCCGACGAGACCGGGGATCGCTGGGCTCGTTCCCGGCTGCTTCCGGCGAAAGTCGAGATCGCGCTCGGCGCCGGCGACATCGCGGCGGCCCGCGTCGCCCTTGACGAGCTCATCGGGATCGTCGAGGGCTATCCCTCGCCGGCGCTCGATGCCGGTCGCAAGGTCGCCGCCGGCCGGGTCCTCCTGGCCGAGGGCGATCCCGGCGCCGCACTCAGCCCCCTTCGCAAGGCCATTCAGCTCTGGCGCGACGTCGGAGCTCCGTACGAGATCGCCCGTGCCCGAGAAGTCCTCTCGCGGGCCCTGCGCGAGCTCGGCGACGAGGACGGCGCGGATCTCGAGCTCCAGGCCGCGCTCGACGAGTACTCCCGGCTCGGTGCGCGGATCGACGCCGACAGCGCCGAACGCGAGCGGCGTGCCATCGACGACCGGCGGAGCGGCCCGGTCCAGACCCGGATGACGTTCATGTTCACCGACATCGTCGGGTCGACGAACCTCGCCGAGGTCCTCGGCGATGACGCCTGGGAGCATCTCCTGCGTTGGCACGACGACACGCTCCGGCGGTTGGTCGCGACGGGTGGCGGCGACATCGTCAACTCGACCGGGGACGGGTTCTTCGGGGCGTTCGAATCGGCGAGCAAGGGCGTGTCTGCCGCGATCGCGATCCAGCGAGCGCTCCGCGACCATCGGGCCGCCACCGGGTTCGCGATCGCGGTCCGGATCGGGCTCCACACGGCCGACGCGAACCGGCGCGCTGACGACTACAGCGGAATGGGCGTCCATGTCGCCGCGCGGGTCGCCGCTCTCGCCGGGGGAGGGGAGATCCTGGTCACCGCGGAGACGCTCGAGGAGGCCGGCAGCCCGCCGGCGGACATTGTGCGCGAGGTCTCGATCCGGGGGATCACGACCGGGGCCCGCGTCGCGACCGTCACCTGGAGCTGAAGCTCGCGACGACGCCCGCAATCCGCCCGCGGGGTGAACAACCCACTTGTCGACCGGCGGCTGGAGGCGCACCCTTTGACGTCCACGCACCGTCTGGAGGGAACGCAATGGGCGACAACACTGCGCACGTACAAGCGGATGCTCGGCGGCGGCGACACGTTCGTCATCGAGGGCACGATCGACTACGGTGACGGCGTCCCGGTCAGCTACGTCGGCATCGGCGAGGCGCGTGACGGCAGGATTGCGAAGATGACCGAGTACTTCGCGAACCCGTTCGAGGCGCCGGCCTGGCGGTCCGACTTCGTCGAGCGGATGGAGCCGACGACGGCCTGACCGCCCTCCGCAGTTGCGGCGGTACCAAAAGATCGAGCCGAGCATCACCCAATCGAGGAGAGTTCCCGGATGGACAAGAAGGCCAAGACCCCGAAGAAGCCGAAGCAGACCAAGTCCAAGGACGGAGCAAAGGCGAAGTAGCCGGGCGGTTTCGAACGCGACCAATGGGCGTCCGCGCGACGTCGATGTGTCGCCGCCGGTTCAAGCCGATCGTGGCGGCCTGATGGACGCCGCCGATCTCGACCTCCGGAACGCGACCTACCGGCTGTTCGTCGAGCTGGGCCGGGCTCCGTCAGCGGCTGAGGCGGCCGCCTCCCTCGGTCTCGATGACGACACGGTCCGGGACGGCTGGCGCCGCCTTCACCGCGACCATGCCGTGGTCCTCGATGACGCCGGCGAGATCCGGATGGCCAACCCGTTCTCGGCTAGACCGACGCCGTTCGTCGTCGATGCGGCCGGGCGGTCGTGGTACGCCAATTGCGGCTGGGACGCCTTCGGGAT